>JAOAHK010000288.1 GCA_026415275.1 Anaerolineales bacterium | reverse complement strand
TTGCAAAAACGATGTCTTTAGTCTTGCTTTCTGCGGGATTCGTGAGTATTTTGTATTACGGTGAATGAATTCGGAGGTGAAGGCTAGAGAGTTGCAAGTTCGTTGATCCCCTAAAGGTTCGGGGGGATATTGGGGCGACCGATACAAAATCACAAATATGATAAGACCAATGGCTAGTAAGTTGTTTCGTGTGATCCTTTGTTCGGCTGTGATTGCTGCAATCACGCTTGGTTGGGCCGTCACACAAAGTACTTTAAGGGTGGCGGGAGCGACCAATCATCTCGGCGAAAAGCTGCTCGCCCCATCTGTCAATCACGCAAATGATTCGGTCCGCACGCCAATGACTAAAGTTTTGTCGCCGCCATTTCTTCAAGCGGCATTTGGCGACAATCAACCCTTACTCGACAAGATTCTGGAAATCGTCGAAAATTCCCAAATTCCTGACGCTGAAATTAAACAAAGCAAAATTGGGCTTTTGCTTGTTACCTATCGGTTACAGCAAAACCCAACCGGGGTGGCTGTACACCTATTTGGTGACATTGTTGATGAACGCAAGCCAGCTTTCAGCTCTGAAGGTTATTGGAGGTCTCAACTGCCTGATTCGTTCTATGATCTTGGTCAATCGGCGTTATCTTTTTTTGGGCGCAGTGTGCGCGTTCTAGCCGATAAAGACACAGAAGCACGTCAGCGCAGGTTTTTTGATGCGATCATAAATAATCGTTATCCTATACTCACAAACTACCTGCAAGATCCACTTTTTTTCTCCGGTGTTATCCCCGATCCTAGTACTTTGGCGACCGATCATTTTCGCCCATACCTGGCTTCAGTATTAATTAAGGGCAAAGTCTCAATGACGGGACTTGATTGTGAGGTGATCGCACATAGTTTTGATGAGGGTCGCGCTCGTGAGCTGGCCCAAGCCATCTCTGCGCTGAGAACTTTAGCGATTGGTTTAGGTCGAGTTCGTTATGGTCATTCGGAATATGCAGAGCTAGCGCTCAATCAACTCGCGGGCGGGACCATCGAAACCCAAGGCCCTACCGTATTCGGACGGGTTGCCCTCTCTGGTGAGGTCATACAACGCGCGTTGCCCAAATTCGTGCAAGGACTCTCTAAGGGCGTAGGGCGCATTCGACGTGGTCCTGGTTACCCAAGCTGACATTTGGGAATTCTTCAAGTATGGCTCGTAGTTAGGACTGGAGATTGATGATGAGACAGGCGAGAAACATGGTGGGCTTTTGTAGCTTACTGCTTGGTTGCTCCGCTTTTGCAGGGCTTGACCAGGACGTGCGTGATCCTGATCTACGCCAAGCGTACTTAGCGATTCATTTCGAGCGACAACACCCCAAAGAGGTTGTTCAGATCATTCATGAAACGGTCCGTAATGTAGAACCTGCGCTGCAACCACTAGGCAATTTAGCGAAAGACCCTCGCCCGGAGGTGCGCTCTCTAGTCGCTTTGCTCCTGGGTGAGCTTAACAATCCCGCGGCCGCGGATCCTTTATGGATTTTGCTTGAAGATCAGAATGATACCGTGCGGTGGGCAGCCGCTGGTGCAATCATTCGCCTCAATCAGAAGATGCGAATCACCGCTCGCACCGCGGGCTTGAAGCACGAAGATCCTGCGGTTCGCGCATTGGTTGCTGCTACCTTACGGCAGTTACAAGACAAAAGCGCGGAAGATCCCCTCATCGAGGCTCTTCGAGATCCCGTCATGCAAGTTCGCATGGAGGCCGCTGCGGCACTTGGCACATGCGGCACCTCCGCCGCAGTGCCTCACTTGATCCCGTTGTTGCAAGACCCCAGCGTGCAAGTGCGCACTGCTGCCGCCGCATCCCTTGGAAAGCTCGGTGATCCAAGTGCGGTACAGCCCCTCATTAACGCTCTAAACGATCCTGATTGGCATGTGCGCGCACGTTCGATTATGTCCCTGTCATCCCTCATCTACCTTGAGACTTTGCTCGGGGAGCAAAAAACAAATGAATTAGCTGCTGGGACTCAAATACCCGGGCAGGATATTAGTCGTGAATTCATTCAAAAGCTCCGGCAAGATACCTACGCGCTAGTGAGAGACCGCGCTGCGGATGCGCTCAAAGAATCTGAAGACCAATACTCTGTTGAGGCGCTCGTGTCGGCCATAATTTCTGATGACCGAGAGGCCCGAATCCATGCTGCACGGGCGCTCATTCTAGGCAATCAAAAAAGCGCAATACCCCTATTAATGCAGCACCGACACCATCCGAACCCTGAAGTACGGGAAAAAATCATTGAGGTGCTGGGCGAGCTTGGTGGCGAAAGCGAGAAGGCAACGATCATTGAAGCTTTACAAGATACCGACGAATGGGTCCGTCATGCCGCGGAACGATCCCTAGCCAGGGTTCACACTCGCCTTCAAAAAGAATCAAACTCAAGCAACTGAAGTTCAACAAGGCTATTCGGGATTGCGCCCGCTCAAGAGCTGCGAGTACCTGTCGAGCGCTCAAACTATTTGGACCTTCCCATGCTCCACCCGAATCAAAAATAATAAGTTTACAAAATCGGTGCTCGTATCGATCGGGAAGCGGAAGGCCAGTTTTTTCGGTTGCGATATTGTTAATCTTCATAGCTCCAGCACAAATGTTTTGGACTAAAATCAATCAGATTAATCGGCTGGCTGCATGGTGCCTCTACAGTTGAGCGCTCCCCCGACTCGACCTAATTGCAGCCATACAGTCCGCTCTCATCTACACCGGCTCGAAGGTTCGATTTGACCTGATCCTCAAAACAAGCTCGTATTAGAAAACCTAAGATTTGAGCGGTTATCGGAGAAAAACCTCGCCTAGCAATTACTTGGGGTCGAATGTTATACTGAACGGAAATCACTTTACCAAACCACCTCGGGTCGCCGATAGCTCCTAGACCTAATTAAGCTTAGGCTAGGTCCAACGCTTGGAGGGCAACACTTGAAATGGTAACGCATTTTCTAATGAGAATTTAGTTGAATCTCCCATTTTCAGTTGGGTGGTCTCGCGCGATATAAAAATGCGAATGTTGCCCTCGCCTGCCACCATTCCCGCCAGAGAGCTTAGCGCCGTTGAGCAGGGTTTGTGTTGACAACGTCAGATTCCTCTCAGCCATTAGCGCAAGACAGTCGTCTTGGCTAAATCACCTCACTCCTAAAACGGAGGTGACGCCACTTGCTTATCCTAAGGGCTAAGGGCCGAAGCAGCGAATCTATTTATCGAATCCCGAGCCACCCACCTTGTTTCAACTCACTACTCTCTACAGCTTTAATGCACAGTGCGACGCTCCCGCTCGTCGCTGTACGACGTGCCCATGAAAAATCCGCCGTCGTCTCCCCATCTTTTTGAAAGGCGCTTCGGATTGCCTCATGCGAATTTGGGAGCCCAAATTGATAGCGTTCATGCATCAACCAAGGCAAATCTCTTATCTACTGACGATCAAGGAAGGTTGATTAAACCCCTCCTACTTTCGGGAACTCGATAATCGGCTGCATCCGGGATCTGCAACGAATGCTTCGCCTTTCCGAGCCATGCTCAGAAACGCCATGTCCGCCCCAAAATTTTCTCGCTCAACGGCGAGCTGGCGGGCAAAGCCCGTTCGGCGAGTTGCGCACAAACTCCAGAAATTCCGCAGCCTCACTCGTGCAAAACCCTCGCGCCTGCGTCAACGCCTCGCTCGTCGTCAATCCCGACCGATAGAACAATCGAAACAATGCCTTGATTTCCCGTACCGCCTCAGCCTTCACTCCTGCCCGTTTCAATCCCACCTGATTGATGGCGTGCACCTCGTTGCGCTCAGCGGCGATGACGAACGGCGGCACGTCCATCGACACCCGAGCGTTCCCGGAAAACATCGCTAACCGTCCCACACGCGTGAACTGATGAATCACCACCCCAC
>JAOAHK010000287.1 GCA_026415275.1 Anaerolineales bacterium | reverse complement strand
AACTTGACCCATACATGTAAAGGGGGCAACTACAAGGGGTTCTTCCATGTGCCGAGGTTTTTGTTGATGAGCATCCAGCGGATCGAGCGGGGCAGGTAAGACATGAAGCCCAGCCGACTTTAGGCTGGGCTTCACCAGTGTCGCAAGGTGGAGATGGCGGGAATCGAACCCGCGTCCGAAAGATTCGTCCCTCGAACGTCTACGAGCGTAGACCCTTGATCCTCTCATCTGGCTATCCTCAAGGGACAAGGGATAGACAGACCAGCAACTGAAGCCCGAAAGCTTCTCTTTCGCACAGTTAGTTGCCTCCTGTGCGGCACTCCAGCTTTGTTACGCCCACTCTACCTCCGGCTGGAGGACGGGGTAGGTGAACGTGGCCTTACTGCGAAGGCCATTTGCTTTCCACTCGACTATGCGGCGAGCGGAAGAGCGGCATAGTTTGTGCGATTGGCACTTTTTGTTTGCGCTGATTTATCGAGTTCGGCGCCTCTCGGCTCGCAGTTCGGGGCCAGCCTCTCCCGTCGAAGCCTATCATCCCCGATTTTTTATTATTATACTCTAAAGCTTTATTTTTGTCATGATATACTCTAATCACTTTTGTATATCAAGCTCTGTCCTTTTGGACAATTTCAATTTTATTGAGTACCTATATAATCTTCGCTGGTGACTTTTGCGTATCGATAAAAACTCTTCGGGGTTTCATAGGATAGAAACCCCGTACATCAACGGGTGTTTCGAGTGGAAGAAAATCGTGAGGAACAAATCTTAGCTTTAGCGGCTTCGGGAGATGAGGAAGCTTTTGCTTGGCTTTACCAAAAATATGTGACGCGGATTTACAACTATGTCTATTTTCGCACCGGCAATCCAGCAGATGCCGAGGACTTGACTGCCAAAGTTTTCATGCGAGCGATGCGCCATATTCGTAACTATCGTGATTTAGGCTTGCCATTCTCAGCATGGTTGTACAGAATTGCTCATAATTTAGTTGCCAACTGGCATCGCGATAATGGAAGGAAGAAAGAGATTCCACTTGATGACGCGATCCCCTTGCCTGTTTTTAGTAAGCATCCTGAAAGCGAGATTGTCAAGCGAGAAGAAACTGAAAAACTTCTTCGAATTATCCGCAAGTTGCCCCCCGAAAGGCAGCAGCTAATTATTTTGAAGTTTGTTGAACAACTTTCCAATGCCGAAATCGGTGAAATTATGGGAAAGAGCGAAGGAGCCATTAAGAGCTTATATCACCGTACATTGTTATCCCTTAGAAAAGAATATGAAAGATATTTCAATGATCCCTTTGAGAGTATCTAGACTCTAAGCTCTGAATGATGAAGAACAGAACAACCATGTCTACGATAAAATCCTCGCAAAGTGCGAGCGATCACTCCCTTGAAATTGCCCTTCGAGAGTCTTTACGCCCAGTGATGCCTAGAAACGAGTTCGTAAATAAGCTTCAGGGGAAACTCAAAGAGGATATATTGCCAATCCAACGGAGAAGGGTTATTCCTTTTCGGGCGCTTGTTGAAGTATTCCTGCGCAGTGTTGCCTTGTTTATTATTGCGGTTCTAACGGTTCGGACCTTGATCCTTATCATCTCTACCTGGAAAATCCTCCGTGCTTCAGGGATACGGTAACTTAATCTTTTATTAGAATGCTTTTAAGAGTATGGGCATCATTTATCAAGTCAATGTGCTCGGGAAAGGTGAAGTCTTCATTAACCTTGAGCAACAAATGCGATAGGATTTCTTGGGCAGGATGATCAAATTTTAGATAGTTTTGAAGATAACGAAAATTTTGGATTGCGTTTCGAAATGGTTGAATTCCTAATGAGCGTAAATATTCTTGCGCAATGATATTGGCTGCGCGTCGCGCACAAACACGGGCTTTACCTTCATTACCACGCTGGCGAGCTTGTTTTGCAGTGTCGATCTCTTGATTAAAGAGCTGTTGCCACCCCAAAAAAACCTCCTATTGAGAGAATATGCGCGATCTCAGAAAATATGCACAACAAACAACAGTCCGTCTTGTGATTGGGGGATTGCTCATTATCGTAATTGTAGCAGAAATTTTGATTGCAGTTTTTTACGGACGAGAGGCAGCTTTAGGCGGTGCAGTGTGTATCTTAATCAGCCTGTCACCCCTTTTTCTCACCTGGTTATTTTTACTGATGTTGGAATGGATTGTAAAAAGTCGGCAGTAAACAAATAAGGTCGAGGGGCATCGACCTTATTTGTTCTAGGGTAATAACGCCAGCGCGCTTGACTTTCAATGTAATCGTTGGGGCTTAGACAAAGCTGTTGATGTAATCGATTCATCGTAATCAATTTGATCGCGGACATATGAAAAGAATGCTGAGAGTGGACGGTGGCTGGGGCAAACTTGATCGCACATCCCGCAACCAGCACAGGCTTCTGCCCAGCGTACGATTTCTTCGAGCAAATAGTTTCCAGAGGCGGAGCGAATTGGTATATGAACTGCGCAAATTGGGCAGACTTGCATGCACTTTTGACAATCGCCGCACTCTATGAAAGCTTCTACCAATTGTTCAAAGCTCATTGGAAATACATCTGCCATCCCTTGTCGAATGCGCTCCGAAACCCGCTGATTACGTTCTTTGATTTTCGCTACAATCGCGTTATGTTGGTCAACTATTGACTCGTCTGCCAGTTTGATGCCCAAACCGCTGCTCGTAAGTAGGTCCTCTAGCCCTTTTTCCTTTAGTCTGAGTAAGATATGTTGTCGAATAGGAAGTCCAATGACGCCAATGTTTACATGGGCTTCTTCGCTGGCAGGTGAGTGACATACCTGGCAGGCAGAGCGAAATCGATAAGGTACAATTCCACCTTGTTTAGCAAATTGGATTGCTTCTAAAGTTAATTGTTCAGCTGAACCTTTTCGTTCTGTTCGCCAAGCGTAATCCTCGATTGGGTAAGTTCCTAAACAGTCAAATGAAATGGTCAGCAAGCCTTCTGTATTGACTTGATAGTTTTTTTCCATCCCTTTCAGGGCACGCAACTCACAAGGGCGTAAAACAGCACCAACCTTCCTAGCTTTGCCTCGTGATCCTAAAAGATCGGGAATAAACCGAGCGGTGTTGGAGGTCATCAGAGGCCGAAATGGATTGAAGCTGTCCAATTCATCAGGTGAATTCAGTAGATATGGAGCATGTTTGACCTCTGTCGAGCCGTTCGTTGGTGTAAGGACAACCTCCAATTTGGCATTCCGCCAAATCGTTTTTAGAATGTGACGAATCGCACCTAAGGGATCGCCATGAGTTTCAACCATTAAGTTATGAGACATCTTAGACCTCCAAACCTTGCAATTTGCTAAATTGAGAAGAGAATCGCCTATTTAACTTCTGCAATTGTAATTAAATCCTCTGGTCAATAATTTCGGCGATATCCATAACCTGAATTTGGTCGCCGATACCTTTCGAGCGGATGGCGTCATCAAACATGTTCAAGCAGTAAGGGCATGCTGTTGCTACACAGGTTGCTTTGGCATCCACCACTTCTTCTAGTCTGCGATGGTTAATGCGGGTTTCTGCATCTGTTTCAAGCCACATCTGGCCACCGCCACCTCCGCAGCAAAAGCTATTTTCAAATCGGCGAGCAAGTTCGACTGTATTGACTTTAGCATTCTTCAATAATTGACGAGGCTGTCTGTAAATGTCGTTGTATCGACCTAGATAACAAGAGTCGTGATAGGCCACTTTTTCGAGTTCAGCTTTGCCATTGGGTAAGATTTTTTCCCAAGGAAGTTCTAACTCTGCTAGGAACTCTGTGTAATGTTGAACTTTATAGTTGCTACCGAACTGTGGATATTCGTTCTTAAGCGTATTGAAGCAATGCGGGCATTGGGTAACGATACGATTGAATTTTACTTTGCTAAATGTCTCAATGTTCTGCTGAGCGAAAACTTGGAATAAATA
>JAOAHK010000286.1 GCA_026415275.1 Anaerolineales bacterium | reverse complement strand
CCGATAGTTGGAAGCCAAGTTAATGCAATCCAGATCAAATACCCATAGATAGGGGCTTGGTAAAGCATCCCTAGCGAAGAAGGAGTCCCTAACCACAAGAAGAGGACACCCCATAAAATCAAATAAATCCAGCCTCGCCAAGCGGGAAGGATGCGCGCCGCAATGAAGTAGAGCAAAAGACCGGTGGCAACCGACATATCGACTTGTAAATCGTGTTCACCGATCCACGACTTATATTGCACACGGCTGCGACGGGCTAGATTGCCATCTAGGAAATCGCCAAACCAATCAGCAAGCATCAACCAGATAACAAGGGGAAGAGCCGCTTGACCCTGCGTGATGCCTAAATAAACTAAAAAAATCCCTATTCCTAAGCGGGCGAAGGTGATCAAATCAGCAACTTGCTTGGCGACAATCATGGTTTCACCTCCTTTCTTTGGAAATTAGGGTTTTCTCACCACCAACACCGAACATTTGGCATAATGGATCAACTTGCGCGAGACACTCCCCAACAGCCAAGCGCTGACTTGGCTGAGACCGCGCGAACCGGCGATGATGAGGTCGATGTGTTTTTCTTTGGCAAATTGCAAAATCTCGGTCGCAGCATCTCCACGGCGCAGGAAGGTTTCGGCCGAGTATCCGGCTTCTTTGAGAATCGCTGAGGTTTTTTCCAATATTCCTTCCCCCAACCGTTCTTCCTCGCTTTTTTCAGCAGCAACAGTGGAACGCGTCCTAGTAAGGGGGATGATAGGAACATTTCCCATTCCCCAGGCGGCAGTTGCATAATCTTCTGGATAAAGAGGCGGGATAACATGCAATACAGAAATACGAATATTTGGAGGAAGTGGAAAGTTACACAAATAGTCCACCGCACTCCAACCATGCTCGGAACCGTCGTTGACGATCAAGAGCTGATGCAGACCCTCATAGGGTGCCCGGACTACGAGCACCGGGCAAAGCCCATATTCAACCACTTTTTGGGCAACACCTCCTAAAAAGATGCCTAGCGTTGCGCGCAAGCCCAAAGCGCCAACCACAATCAAGTTCGCCTTCAAGCGAATCGCCATATCCAAAATTGTTTCGGCGGGGTCACCGGCTTTTACTTCCGACTGGATCGCTATGCCGCGATCGCGAAGTTGTTGGCAAGTAGCTTCGAGCTGTTCTTTGATGGTTGGATAATGGTTGATCCGTGTAGGTGCAAACACTGCTAGAGCAGTGATTTCACTTCCACTAGGCAGGGGAAGATCGCAAATCAGCTTAGCAGCCGCATAAGCATGTTCGGAACCATCGTCTCCAAAGATAATCCGCAAAGGTTGGCGGGTGACTTTGTCTTCCATGGAAACCTCCTTTCTCGAAAACACACGCCCATTACGCGGAGGCACCAAGGCATTGACAAGATGGGGAAAATGAATTCTTTTGGTGCAATCTCAGTATAGCAAATATTTAACTGCGATTCAAGCCCGCAGAACAGCCCGAGAGCTGTTTGTTTTGCTCTTGACAAATAGATAAATGAACTTATAATTCAAGCCCACTTAACTAATTTTGGAGAGCAGGATGAAAGAAAATCCTCCATTTTCCGTTCGTTTGCAGCATTTGATCAGCTTCTGGCTCCGCCTTGCCATGCAGAGTCACTATCGCTTCATCAAGCAGCAAGGTCTCTCCGTACCGCAAATGATGATTTTGTATCACGTTCAGCGGATGGGAGGGTGCACGGTCTCAGAGATAGCTGAAGAGTTTGGCATCAGCAACGCAGCAGCAAGCCAACTCATCGATCGTTTGGTTCAACAGGGCTACCTCACCCGCAAGGAACATCCCCTAGACCGCCGCAGTAAAGAAACTTCTCTGACCGAAGCAGGTCAAAAGATCATCGAGGCAAGCATGAACGCCCATCAAAGCTGGGTTACAGGGTTGGCGGCAAAGATGGATGAAAATACCCAACAGCGCCTTCTACCGTTGCTTGATGAATTGGTGAACATTACCCATGATTGGTTTGCAGCAATTGCAATATGTGACGAATAAATGTCTCGATATTATCGTTGGAGCAATAGGTTATGGTTAAACTCTTGAAGTATTTGAAACCCTATTCTGGGTTAATGGTCTTGGCAGTTCTCTTGTTGTTCATCCAAGCGAATGCTGATTTGGCATTACCCGACTACCTCTCCCGCATTGTGACCAATGGCATTCAGTTAAATGGCATTGAAGATGAGCTGCCACGCGCCCTGCGTGAGCAACAACTGCAGAAACTCCTGCTCTTCTTATCCCCGCAGGATCAAGAAGAACTTCTAGGCGCTTATGAAAGAGTCGATGCCCAGTTGCCTAATTTTGAGCAATATCAAGCAATCTATCCCGCACTATCTGAAACTACGCCAATTTATGTACAGGAAAGCCCTCCGCAAGAATATCCAAAGGATTGGACACTCCGAATAAAAAGAGCTTTTTTGACCGCTTATTTGATTGATCAATGGCAAAGCGGAGCAACAACACCTTCGTTTATGCCATCAAATCAAGGGATGGAAGGTTTCAAAGTTCCAGAGGGAGTTGATTGGCAAACCGTTCTATCCAAGATGCCATTTACGATGCGCCAGCAGATTGCCAATCGCATTTATGCAGGACTCAGCTCTTTGGGAGACAATGCTCTCCGTCAGAACTACGCAATGGCATTGCGTCAGGAATATCTTGCTTTGGGGATCAATCTAAACCGTCTGCAGAGCAGTTATCTTCGCCGCACAGGTCTGCAAATGTTAGCCATTGCCTTCCTCTCGGCGTTGTGCACAATCACGGTGGGTCTGCTGGCAGCGCGCACGGCGGCTGGGTTCAGCCGTGATTTACGTCATTTGCTGTTCGATAAAGTGCTAAGCTTTTCCAGCCTCGAATTTGACCGCTTCTCTGCTGCCTCTCTAATTACTCGTTCGACCAACGATATTACCCAATTGCAGATGCTGATCATGATGATGATGCGCATGGTCTTTTACGCGCCGCTCATCGCCATTGGTGGCTTGGTGCGCGCCATGAGCAAAGATGTCTCGATGGTGTGGACGATTGGCTTAGCGGTTGTGGCGTTGGTTGGGGTGATTGTTGTCGCCTATCAGGTCTCAATTAAGAGATTCAAAGTGATTCAAGATTTGGTCGACCGCATCAACGCCATTGCCCGAGAAAATCTGATCGGCATGATGGTCGTGCGCGCCTTCAACCGTCAAGATTATGAAGAGCAGCGCTTTGATGATGTTAACTTCAGGTTGATGAAAGAGAATCTATTTGTCAATCGGGTGTTCATTGTGGTCATGCCGTTTATGATGTTGATCATGAATGGAGTTACCCTCCTCATCATCGGTGTTGGAGCGCAACAAGTGGCGCAAGCCAATCTGCAAGTTGGAGACTTGATGGCTTTTATGCAGTATGCAATGCAAATCGTCTTTTCGTTTATGATGATTTCGTTTATGTTTATGATGTTCCCGCGCGCCGACGTATCTGCCCATCGCATTGCAGAGGTGTTGGAAAGTAGCCTTAGCATAACCGACCCCACTGCACCGCAAGATTTTCCAGAACCCTTTTGCGGTGAGGTGGCTTTTCAAAACGTTTCCTTTCGCTATCCCGACGCCGAAGAATATGTTTTGCATCAAATTGACTTTGTCGCCAAACCTGGCACAACAACCGCAATTATCGGCACCACTGGCTCGGGTAAATCAACGATTTTGAATTTGATCCCGCGCTTTTACGATGTGACCGAAGGGAAGATCACCATCGATGGAATTGACATTCGCCATTTGCCATTGCATAAATTGAGAGAAAAGATTGCTTACGTTCCCCAGAAAAGCAATCTGTTTTCAGGAAGTGTAGAAGACAACCTGCGCTTTGCTAACGCAGAGGCAGATGAAAGGAAGTTGGTTGAAGCGATTGAGATAGCCCAAGCAGCGGATTTTGTCTTAGCAAATGAAAACGG
>JAOAHK010000285.1 GCA_026415275.1 Anaerolineales bacterium | reverse complement strand
CTACTGCGCCAAACCCTATCCTCGGATATTTGGAACGAGGAGTTTAACGAGGGGTATACATGGAATTTCCATGAGATTGTGCATCAAATCATGATCCCTCTGCCTTAAGAAAGCCCGAGTTTCTAAGAGATTTCGCTCGCCCTAGATGTCCTGTAATTCATGTGGAGATAAGTAACGAACAGGGGGATGGAATCGCCAGATACAATGTTTATTTGAGCAGGCTGGCTGGTGTTCCTGTGTCACCATCTGCAGGAAATGATGACAACAGTGATAGCGGTTGCCCTACTTCAAGCCCAGAATGTTGGGATGGCAGGGGTGGAGATGGTAGTGGCTAATAATGCACAATCGAAATGGTTATAAAATTGTTGCAAAAAGTTTTTTTTGAAGGTAAAACCCCGCCAACCACCGTTTGTCGCTTGCGGGTGTGCGCCGCAAGCCAGCCGAGTTGAATTGCAGGCGATGGGGTCTTGCCCGTCCCGCCATTGCCGCTAAAACCAACGATTGGCACACCCCTTGCAAAGTGAAGTAAATCTTTTTGGGAGGTGGAAACATGGCAGCAACAAATGCAAAATCAGGTTGTTTGAGCATTGTTTTTCCGTTCTTGAAATGCTCGCAAGAAGAATCACCAGAACCCTCTTCCGTATCGCCTTCGTGATGATTTTCTTTCTCCAGCAGAATTTTCGTTTTATAAGGTTCTTTCATCGCTCGTTGGCACACGATTATTCAGTCCAAGGTAAAATTGGTAGATGTTCTCTTTGTCGCCCACCCAAATGACAATGTTGCCTATTTCAACAAAATTTCTCAAAAGCATTTAGATTTTCTTGTATGTGCCTCCACCACAATGAAGCCCTTGTTTGGCATTGAGTTGGATGACTCAAGCCACATGAGAAACGATAGACAAGAGCGCGATGATTTTGTAAAAAGCGTTTGCAAGGTTGCAGGTTTACCACTGTTGCGGTTACCAGTTCAACGGGAATATAATTCACGGGAAGTTGCAGCACAAATTGCAGCATTTGTAAAAGATAAAGTGGACGTCTCAACTCCGTCACAGCCAAAAGGGAACAATCAGATTGGTTCAGTCCCACTTTGCCCTAAATGCGGCATTCCAATGGTTTTGCGCACAGTAGCGCAAGGTGAGCATAAAGGAAAGCAATTTTACGGGTGTCAAAATTATCCCCGTTGCCGAGAAATGAAACCCGTTACTACATAGGTGAGTCTTGCACACCAAAATCATGCAGCCAACTGGTGGAATTCATCCGATTTACAAGTATTTTTCTGGCTTCGGGCTTTTTGCTGGTCTCAAGCCAAACCCCATCCACAATGTAAATGACTTAAGCCGTTAGCGCGCCAACGATGGCCGCACTGGATTTCAGTGAAGATGATTGTAGCAACCAATCTTATTCCTTACAGGGCTTCTAGCAACGATTATGACCTGACTGAGACTCTCAAGGCTCGATTTGCACGCCTGCGATGTGAGTGTCAGCCACTGTATCTGACACTAGAAGAGTTTGAGGAGATTTTGCACTGGAAACTACGCGGGCAACACAGAAGAGGTGATACGCATAGTGACATGCGCAGCGCTTTCGATAGCCCATCCTGATGAAGACTATGAAACCGAGTTGCGACTAAGTATTCCTTGCTCTATTCGTGGAGTGGGTGTTCCTGTGGCGTCGGCGATTCTTGCACTTGTGTTTCCTGAGAAATATACTATTATTGATTTTCGGGGATGGAGACAAATATCGATAAAGAGAGAAGAACTTTCTCGATTACTGATTACAAAAGATACCTTTGGGAGGTCAAGCGACTTGCATTAGAGTTGGGATGGCTTGTGCAAGAGGTTGATTTAGCGATTTGGGAGTATGACCGCGCCAGTGGCAGACACATAGGGGGCTAACCTCTCGCGCCAGTCAACTGCTCCCTTGGCTCGCTTTGCTGAGCAGGTGAAGCGCAAACCATCAGCCCGGCCTTTCACACCTGGCAGGGAGGATTGGAATTGGACACCAATACCGCCTTTGAATTGCTCCAACGGTCTCTACAAGACCTCTGCGACGCTTTCAATCAGAAGAAATTCTTTCCCTTGTTGGAAGCAGATTTGGCGGCTTATCTTTACCATCGGCTCTTGGAAAATGGGGCTCCACTTTCAGAGGTGTTCAGCGAAACTCGCCTTTGCGGGATTTCCAAGGGAGAACGCAAATTTGATCTCGTGATAGGCACAGTAGATACTACTCTTGGATGTATTTACCCTGTACTTGTCATTCAAATAAAAGCCTTTCAACGTTGGGGGCACTCGCCTAAACAACATAGACGCCGCTTTGAAAAGATTTTATCTGAAGACATCCCGTCTTTAAAACAGGCTTCAAGCATCTTGCAGAACGGACGAGTGGAAGTCATTGTTGATTTAGTGTTAAGATCCCAATACACTGGCTATTTAAGCGGTAAGTGGAATGGTAGAACACGGAGAGATGTATTGGAAGAACGTTGCAAAGAAGCCAAGATTGCCCTGTTCTGGGTTCGGCCTAACCCTCAAGATCAGATAGAAGTGGAACAAGTTGTTTAAGGAATGCCTTTGTCAAAGCAACGGGCTGACTAACAAACCTACCAGGCATCCACGCTCCGCGGGCGCCTGAAAAGCATTCCGTTGGGCAAAATGTAGCGGATTTTCTAGATGGGATCGAGAATCTTTGGGAGGAGGGTTAAATAAAAAGGCTCCTCGTCGAGGACTCGAACCTCGAACCTAGCGGTTAACAGCCGCCCGCTCTGCCGATTGAGCTAACGAGGAATGCGCTTATATTATAGTCAAGTGCCCTGTACCGGTCAAGGTACTGGAACGAATTTTTAGAAAATTTTTAAGTAAAAATCCCCCTTTTCTTTCCCCTCCAACCCGGATATAATCAAATCACAATTGAATCACCGAGCCGCCGGAAGGAGTAGGTTCGGGAGCGTCTGACAGAGAAGGAGGGCAAGGTGTGAGCCTCCGCAGATGGCGCGAACTGAAGTCGTCCGGCAAGAACGCCGAAGAAACTTGCCTGCAAGGTGAGGAGTAGACCGGCGCGGGAAAGCCCGTTACAGCCAAACCGGATGTCAGTCTGGGAAGTGCGTCCCGCTCCAATCGGGACGAAGCGAGGTGGTACCGCGGAAGTTGCCTTTCGTCCTCATTCAAGACGAAAGGTTTTTGTTTTTATAGGATTGGGCAAATCCAGCCCACAACTCTACTGGAAAGGGTGATTGTTATGCCAGAATCGAGTCTGCCAAAAACTTACGACTTCAAAGCCACCGAAGAGCGCATCTACGCCTGGTGGGAAAAAGAAGGATTCTTCAAGCCATCCAACGACCCGCATAAACCGGATTTTGACCCCTCCAAAAAGCCCTTTGTCATCTCCATCCCTCCCCCCAACGTAACAGGCGAACTGCATTTAGGGCACGCCATGTTTGTTTCTATGGAAGATCTGATGATTCGCTACCACCGCATGAAAGGCGTTCCCACCCTGTGGGTGCCCGGCACCGATCATGCCGGCATTGCCACCCAGTTGCAGGTAGAGAAGATGCTTGCCAGCGAAGGCTTGACTCGCGACATGCTCGGACGGGAAGGATTCCTTAAGCGCGCCTGGGAATGGAAGAATAAATACGGCGGCATCATCACCCGGCAGATTCGCCGCTTGGGGGCATCGTGTGACTGGGAGCGCGAGCGCTTTACCATGGATGAAGGACTCTCACGCGCCGTGCGCGAAGCGTTTGTGCGCCTCTACGAAAAAGGCTTGATTTACCGCGGACCGCGCATGATCAACTGGTCACCCGGTTTGCGCACCGCTGTCTCCGACCTGGAAGTGGAATACACCCAGGAACAGGGCACACTGTATTACTTCAAATACATGCTGGCAGATGGAAGCGGGGAATACATTCCCGTTTCCACCCCCCGCCCGGAGACGATTCTGGGCGATACCGCCGTGGCAGTGCATCCTGAAGA
>JAOAHK010000284.1 GCA_026415275.1 Anaerolineales bacterium | reverse complement strand
CCCACATTTTCTCCATTGGCAAGGTTAAAGCCTGCCACAACCCACAGGATCTGGTTGGCCCCATCCCAGAAAAAGGCTTCCAGATCCCACCTCTGGCCGCTGACCGACGAATCCACCTCGTCGTCCTCAAGCCCTACCCCGATACCATTCTTCGTCGGATGCCTATCCCAAACCGTAATGTTTGACAGTGCCAGCGCACTTCCGACTACTCCAAACACAACTAACGCCAATATCCAAGCACTCTTTTTCATCCGCCTACCCTCCTTATTCGAATGATCGCAGTCCCAGAAGACATTAGGCATGGTATGTGCCAAACCCCAGCCCCACGCTATCCACGATATACAACCGGTTGATTCACAACAAGATATCATTTCAGGGTTAATTCGCACGTGTTGAAATAACAGAGCCCTCATGTAAATCTCTCCGACACATTTCCCAAGAAATCAGCCCTTGACCCCAGAGAGTTACTCGAGACTACGTACCCGTTAGCAGCTAAAATGCTGTATCTTATTGGAAATACCACGCTTGTGTCCCATGCCTGTCCCATTCATGGTGTATTTCAAAGTCCTCATACTAACCCGCACATCTGCGTACGAAAACCCGACATCAGCACAAACCAAATACTGGCGCGAAGTTAACCAATTGATCCACTGACAGTTATGGAGTTTGTTGAGAGATCATCTTCCTCGATCGGGTAACTCTCGGGAAGATCTCTAAGCACAACTTCAAGATTTGTTACTGCCACCCTCCTAGGAATCCAACGATAGCTCTTGCGCAACCAAGCGAGACATGCGCCTGACATTTTCTCGGAGAGTCGTTCTTACTCTGGGGAGCAGGAAAAATCCCAGTCTGGCAACCGATGCTCTCACTTCCCGGAGAGGCAGGATGGGTATCGGTTGACTGCCTGCTGCCAACAAGGACAGATGGCGAGCAGCATATCCAACAACATCTTGACTTTACTGGAGTGGCGGGGTATTGATCGCGTACGTAAGACTCGTGTGTTCCCTGATTGCCCTTTGGAGATTTTCTGATACGCTGGTACGTGCGAAACGAGTGTCGCGCATCAAGAAAGTGGGCGATTAGCTCAGTTGGCCAGAGCACTACCTTGACATGGTAGGGGTCACAGGTTCAAGTCCTGTATCGCCCACCATACAGAACGTCGCTCCATTCCGAAATGGCTGGCGTGTTCCCTGCGGAGCATCAACCAAGACAGCAGTCACCGGAGAAAGACCGGTCAATTGGGTAGACTGACGAATCCTTACGATGCTGCACACATCCGCGCCCCCCGGTTCATCCCGCACAGGTTACTCCCACACCTCTTTCATTATCGTGCTGCGTAGAGGAGCCACAGTCCCGCTATGATCACGAGAAGACCACAGGTCTTCTTGAGAATAATGGCACCCCGCGATCTTTCGTTCCAGTTCAGGTAGTGCTGCACCATTCCCGCAAAGGTACCGGCAAGAACAATCACTGCGCAGTGGCCAACACCGTAAAACATGAGGAGCATAATTCCGTAGGAAAGATTCGCGGCAGCAAGCCTGAACGTAACCGCCAGCATGGGCGCCATGTAGGCAAAAGAGCACGGGCCCATCGCAACGCCGAACACCAGGCCCAAGATTAATGCCGCCACCAAGCCCTTGCGCTGTATCCCCGGTTGGACGGCGGACGGCAAGGGCAGGGTGATCACCTCCAAAAGGTAAAGTCCTACCGCGAAGAAAATCGACGCGACTCCATAGTTGCCCCACCGTCCCACATCGCCCATCATTCTCCCGGCAGCCGCAGTGATTACACCGATTACGCTTATCGTCATCAGAATGCCCAGCGAGAAAAGAAGAGAAATCAAAAAAGCCCGCCGCGCAGGAATCTTTCCCTGCAGATCAATGAAGCCCACAATCAGTGGGATGCTCGCCAAGTGACAGGGGCTGAGCAGAATGCTAAGCCCACCCCACATAACCGCTGCGATTGCGGCAACAAGGGGCATGCCTTCGACAGCCTGGACGAGGATTTGAAATAAACGATGCATGAAAGGACTTACTTCTTGCTCACGTCGACACCAAGTCTCCTCCATGTGTTGAGGATGTCATCTTTACTGAAATACCCCTCATGCCGAAAAAGTTCCCGTCCCGTAGCATCGAAGAATATCTGGGTCGGAATGACGCGAACGCCGTAACGCTGACCGGCGCTTGGATCCCGCCAGACATCAATGAACTCTGTATTGAATACATCGCTGTAATTTCGCTGCAGCTCTGCCAACACGGGCGCCATCATTCGGCAGGGTATGCAGGTGTGTGCACCAAGATCCACGAGTCTTGGCAACGCATCGGGCTGGGAAGAAGGAGGATGAGGCTCTGTCTTTTTGCCCGCTTCACCCTGTGATGCAAACCCCTCTACCTTAGACAGCGGCCTATCCACCCTAGAAGCGGTACCCGTCGGAGAGAAATTCCCTGGAGTTGGCAACGCTACCCTGATGTGGCGACGGTTACGTTCGCCGAGGATAACCACTATAACAGCGGCCACGACAACCACCGCCACACACATACTGGTTCGCCTCTTCGCCATCCTCACTCTCCCTCACGTTCAGCTAGAAACTCTAAGCTCACGCTACGACTCTTTGACCCCGTTTTTCGGTTACGAGAGCCTACTGACTTTCAACCAGCAGTTGCTTCAAGCGGCCATGATGGGGCTCGTCACGTTCACCCAAATGCTCGAGCCGCAGCGGTCAATGACTGCGCCCAAAGACCCGCGGCCGAGATCAACTGCAAATATCCAAATTTGGTTAGCCCGCCAGCTTCTTTGCCGCCGCAGTCACGACCTTGGCGATATTTTCTGGACTTGGTGGCGCCTCGCCCTTTTTCAGGCCCAGCTCGGCAAGCTGAAGGTGTTCGAAGTTTTTGAATCCCGCCAACTCCAGACTGTTTTTCGCACAATTGAGCTGGCAACCGTCAATTGCCAGAATCCTTGCCGCTGACCGAGTGGTGGCCAGAATCCCGGAAATTCGACCTCCAATTCCCGCCATGCAAAACATTCTCCCCACGCCGTCTTTCATCAGTTTGCGGGCTGCTTGATCTGCCACAGCCCCGACGTCTGCTGCCCCGGAGCATGCAAATATCAGTTTTGGAGCACCTTCACACGCACACGGCTGACTACCTTTCTGCTGAGTCATTTTTCTCTCCATTTCCTTTCTTGTCGTCTCGACCAAGTTGCGCGACGCAAACATGCAAGCGGTATACCCTTCCATATTACGCCAACAATTTTTTGATCTCCTCCGGGCTCAACACCTTGCCCGCGCTTTTCACTTCTCCATCCACGGCAAGTGCAGGTGTGACCATCACACCGAATCTCATGATGTCTTGAATTTTGTCCACCTTCTCGATTTGCGCCTCGATCCCAAGCCCCTTTATGGCAGCCTCGGCATTGGCGGCAAGCTGTCTACATTTCGCACATCCCGTGCCCAGAATTTGAATTTTTCGCATTTGCATACCTCCTTTTCTGCCGCGGAAAGAGATCAGCCGGCCTCATCAAGCCGTCCGCTTTTCATCGTCAACATCCGATCCGCACGACCGGCTGCATGGGGGTCGTGAGTGACCAGCAGCACTGCCCCCCCTTGGCTTGCGTACTCCCGCAAGGCGTCAAGAACGACCGTTGCGCTCGCCGGGTCAAGGTTCCCGGTGGGTTCATCGGCCAGAATCAGCTTGGGTTCGTTGAGCAACGCCCGTGCGAGTGCCACACGTTGCCGTTCTCCAACGCTCAGTTCGGAAGGGAGGTGGTGAAGCCGCGGTTCCAATCCAAAGTGGCTGATCAATCGCATCGCGCGGCTCTGCGCATCCGGGCGGCGGGTGGAAACACTCGGCGCCAACACGTTCTCCAGTACACTCAGATAAGGCACAAGATGAAATTGCTGGAAAACAAAACCAATGCGCTGTCCGCGGAACACACTGCGCTCGTTTGTCGGAAGAGTATAGGGG
>JAOAHK010000283.1 GCA_026415275.1 Anaerolineales bacterium | reverse complement strand
TATGTGGATTTCTACGAGAATCAAGGAGCGCATTCTCAAATTGGCAGGTAAGTCTTAAGGGCAAGAGCGTGCCAACGTCGCTTGCAGCGTACAGCGCTGCACTTCGTTCCGAGCTACGGCTGAAACGCCAATCGCTAGCCAGCCTGTCGAATGGCGCGTTGTGGTTTTGCAAAAAAGGAGAGTGTGTAGTGACCGATACGAGAGTTGCAGATCTGACTGTAGATGATTTGAGAAAACTTATCCGCGAAACAGTTCTTCAGACTCTCTCCGAGGTATTGAGCGATCCTGACGAAGGTCTGGAACTCAGGGACGAGTTCAAACTCGAACTTGAGCGCGCTCTTGCTGTGGAGGAAAAGACGAGCCCGGCTCACGACGTTGCGGCAAGATTTGGATTGACGTGGTAAAACGATGTTCCAAGTCGAGTTTACCTCTGGGGCTGAGACTGATCTGGCGCGCTTGGATAAGCCCTTTGCGCAACGCGTACTGGGCAAGTTGCGTTGGTTAGCGCAAAACATTGAAGCAATCACGCCAGAAACTTTTACAGGACGATGGCAAGGGGTATTCAAATGGCGCGTGGGTGATTAACGGGTGCTGTGCACGTGTGATAGGGAAAAGCGAAAGATTGTCGTGTGGTTTATCAGGCATCGTCGCAAAGTTTACAAGTAGAGCTGGCTGACAAGCACTTGCAGCCGACAGCGCTCCGCGCTGCGGCTGAAACGCAGGCCGTTGGGCGCACTTATGGAGAGAATAATGTTGAATAGACAGTTATCAAATAAAAGATTACTAAATCGCTTCGTCACGCTTCTGTCGGTTGTTTTCGGATTAATCCTATTGGCTTGGATAACCAGCTACCTTCTTCTACCCGAAGGTTTTCTCCGAGGAAAAAGTGTTAGTCAAATAGTTTCAGGATATGACTTATTGGGGGGAAGTATATACCTTGAATGGCTTAGGATATTCGCTATTAACTTATTCATATTGGGAATTGCAATTATCGCCCCCAATATTTTCCGGAATGATAAGAATATTCCATTGGGATACCTAACCACCGAAATTATTTCAATCATCTATGCAATCTCAATTGGGACCAATTCATTTTCATTTACCTTGGGAGGAAAACTTCCGCCATCATTTGATATATTTACCACGTCAGGTATCTATGAAATAATGGCTTACGTTTTAGGCGCGGCGGCTACTTTCCCCTTATCTAAATATAGGATTGTTGGAAAATGGCCAAAGCAGACCATAGAGAAGATATCAGATCCAATGACAAAGGTTGATAGAATTGAATTAATTATAGGGATAATTGTTTCTATCATTGTGTTGATTATTTCTTGTGGATGGGAAGCTTATCGAATATCCTTAGTTGTGTAAAAACAAGTGCGCTCAACCAGCGCTTGCACCTGACCCCGCTCCGCTGCGCTTCGCGGACGGCTGAAACGCAGATCGTTGAGCGCTATCACGCCGGAACGGCAACCGACATCGATAAGTTACGAACTGAGCAGTTTGTCTCTCTAATAATCCGCCTAGTCGGTTCAAGCAAAGCCGAAATCTGGATAGGTGCTTCGCCACCCTAGGGAGACATCAAACAAGGCTAAACAACTCGGCCCAACCTGCGTTTTCACCTGACAGCGCCTCTGCTGCGCAACCTCAGTTATCCGCAATGAAAAATCCTCAATCATAGGCGAGTTGTTTTGTGGATCCGAATCGAGTCCCATTGTGCTTGGGAAAACAATATCGCTTCCAAGTCGGTCGACGAGGAGGAAAAAGGCACTATATAATGGTGATTAGCAGAAAGGCAGTATGCTTATGAATAAAGAACAGTATGCTTATGAATAAAGAAGTTGTACATGGGATTGAGATAGAAATCTGAACAAGGGCAAGATGAACAGAACAACCAGCTTGAAAATAGCGTCTATCTTTTTCTTCCTTTTTGGCATATTTGAAGTATTCGGGTTGCTAATGCTTCTGATCCCCACAGAATTCGTACCAACCGCTTTCGAGGCTCAATCCGTTTTTTGGGCATTGATGAGTGGTATTTATGGCATATCCAGAATCATCGCCGGGTATGCTATTTGGTCAAATCTGAAATGGGGGATGGCTTTCGGTTTGCTACTATGCGTGACCACGATGATCGTGGCTCCAACCATCGTCCCATTTGGAGTCATCGATCTAATATTCACTGTGGTTATTTCAATTAGCTTGTTGTCTGCATGGTACGGAAACGAGAAAATTGTTCAATAAAACCGCACGCCTTCCCTACACATGTAGCCAATATCACACTTCTGCGCTCACGGGATTGTTAAGGCACAAGCCGTTGTGCCGCCATACGGAGGAGAGTCCATGGTACCAGTACTGGATTGGAATAGCCTGTCCCGATTACCCCGTATTCTGAAGCCCAGCGGCGATGCCGTTGATGGTTAGGGCGATTACGTCGAAAACAGCTTGGGCAGAGGGACTGTCGGGATCAGGGAATTGCCGCCATCTGTCCAGCATCTCGACTTGTAGGTAATTTAAGGGGTCTATATACGGATTGCGCAAGCGCACCGCTCGTTGAGTGATCGGTTCATCATCCAGCAATTGGCTGTGTCCGCTGGCGCGCAGCACCCATTCGACCGTACGGTCATATTCAGAGCGGATGATTTGATAATAACGTTTACCTAGATCGGGGTCTCTGACCAAATCCAAATAGAGCGCCGCAATCTCCATGTCAGCGCGCACCAGCGAGTTTTCAGCGTTGCTAATCAGGGCATGGAAAAATTGCCAACCGTTGTACATCTCGCGCAGACGGGCTTCGTCGCCCAAGGCTGCCAAGCCACTGCCCAACCCATACCAGCCGGGCAGATTGTAACGGCTTTGCATCCACGAAAAGACCCAAGGAATGGCGCGCAGGGTTTGGAGTGTTACGGTCGGTTGACGGGCGGCCGGGCGGGAGCCGAACTGCAAACGGCGGATCACATCAATGGGTGTTACGGCTTGCCAAAAATCCAAGAATGCTGGATCTTCATATACCAGTTGGCGATAGGTGCGAAAGGCCTGGTTTGCCATCTGTTCCATGGCCGATCGCCAAGCTGGATCAATTGGGGATTGCCCGTTCGGAGCGGAGGCTAAGAGAACAGCGTGAACCAACTGTTCGAGGTTGCGATGTGCCAAAGCGGGGTTGGAATAACGAGCAGCAATCACTTCCCCCTGCTCGGTGACCCGAAAGCGGCCTTGAATAGTGCCAGCCGGTTGGGCGCGGATTGCCCGGTTTGCCGGACCGCCGCCGCGAGCCACAGTGCCACCTCGCCCATGAAAAATTGTCAGTTTAATGCCCGCTCGTTGGGCAACTTTGATCATCTCCTCCTGCGCCTGGTACAAAGCCCAATTTGCCATCAACAGGCCGCCGTCTTTATTGCTGTCGGAGTATCCGATCATGACCATTTGCTCGTCACAGCAGGTTTGCAGGTGACGGCGGTAGAGGGGTAAATCAAACAACTCCTGCAGCACACGTGGCGCGTTTTCAAGGTCCGCAATTGATTCGAAGAGAGGACAAATCTGAAATCCATCACCACATCCCGTCCAGCAAGAAAGTAAGAATGCGCACAAGATATCCGCTGCACAGTGGGTCATGGAGATGATCATGGGACCGATCAATTCATTGCCATAGGTGCGTCGGGCGCGGTTGATCAGGGAGAACAAAGCCCAAGTTTTAGCTGTATCTGTTGTCACACCGGGGTTCTCGGACAAGGGGGGGGTAGGCGAGGACAACACCGCGACCAAAATATCCAAGCGTTCGGCAGGGGACAGGCTCTCAAAATCTGGCGTGATTTTCAAAGCCCGCAGCACCTCTCCAACCGTGCGGTTGAGCATGCCCGAGTCTTCGCGAATGTCCAGGCGGGCGGCGTGCAGACCAAAAATCCCCAATTGTCGCTGCAGATGGGCAAGGTACTTCTTGCGCAATGTAGGAGGTAAGGTCTGTCTCTTATACACATCTC
>JAOAHK010000282.1 GCA_026415275.1 Anaerolineales bacterium | reverse complement strand
AAGAAGATTATTGTAAGAAAGTTCTTTCCCTTGGATGATATTGCCTCCAAATGGTTGGCTATAAGGTTCTTCTGTAAAAAGTTCAGCCTGCTGGTGCGGGTTTTCACCATAGTGCAGTTTTTGGGCTAAGAAGAGCCTTAACATCAAAGGTTCTTGTGCACTTAGAAAGTTGGCAATCAAGGAGTCGTAGCGAGCTGTTAGGGCATAGGATTTTGCGGCTAATTTCCGTCTTAGTTGAGGAGATACATTACCTTGATGGAGTTCATTGAGGATCAGTGAATAATCTCTAGGATCACAGCAAACAATGACTCTCTCCCAGTTTTTTGCAGCTGCTCGAAGAAGGGTGACACCACCGATATCGATGTTCTCGATTGCTTCTTCTATGCTTATGTTGTTTTTAGCGATGGTTTGTTCAAAAGGGTAGAGATTTACAACTACTAAATCGATTGGTTTCCAGCCCAACTCTGCCAACTCCTGTTGATCTGCTTCGGTTGAGCGGGCGAGGATTCCGGCGTGAATGGCAGGATGTAAAGTTTTCACGCGGCCGTTTAGAACTTCGGGTGACCCTGTGTATTGAGAGATTTCTGTATGGGGAAGATTGTGTTGAGCTAGAAAGCGAGCTGTTCCGCCACTAGCTAGCAGTCTCCATTTCAGCGCATTGAGTTGTGTGGCAAACTCTGCTAATCCCCGTTTATCATATACAGATAGCAATGCAGTTGGCATTTAGAATTCCTTGCTAGAAAGATGTTCGGTAAAATCAAATCGATTTTAGCATCAACGACAGGATTTTCGAATTGGCAACTCTTCCAAAAAATGCTATCATTCGTTGGGAAAGGAGTCGATCGTGAGTAGAAAAATCCTGGCTGTAGACGATGATCCGATGAACCTGAAACTGGTCGCCGCAACCTTGGGTAAAGAAGGTTTTCAGGTCTTGACAGCAAGCAATGGCAGAGAGGGATACCAAAAAGCCGAAGAAATACTCCCCGACTTAGTAATTCTTGATGTGATGATGCCTGAACTCGATGGCTATCAGGTTTGTAATTTACTGCGGAAAAATCCAAGAACAGCCAATCTACCCGTCATGATCCTCACGTCCTTAACCTCCGTGGAACAAAAGATCAAGGGATTTGACGCAGGAGCAGATGACTATCTTGCAAAACCCTTTGCACCAGACGAACTGATCGCACATGTTCGAGCGTTGATGCGGCGCAAAGTTAGTGAGGCAGATGTTGAGAGTGAAGCAAACGGAAAAATCATTGCAGTATTCTCCCTCCGAGGTGGGGTGGGTGTTTCTACCTTAGCGAGTAATTTAGCGAGTGGTTTGGCGCTCTTATGGAACGAACCGACGGTTTTAGTCGATTTGGTTCTAACGGCGGGACAAACCGCCCTAATGTTCAATTTGCCTTATCGTCGCTCTTGGGGGAATTTAGCACGCCTCTCTGTTGAAGAAATAGAACCTCTTGTTGTCAACGAAGTGCTGCTTCAACATAAAAGCGGCGTTCGGATTTTGGCATCCTCTCCACAACCAGAGCAAAATGAATATCTTACAGGTGAAAAAGTAAACCATGTACTGAGGATTCTGACTCGCCAGTATCCTTACCTTGTTTTAGATTTGCCTCATGATTTTCATGAGACAACCCTTGTCGGTTTAGATATTGCCCATGAGATTATCCTTGTGCTTTCACCGGATTTAGCCGCAGTAAGGGCGACGGTATGCGCCTTAAGTGTGTTTGAAACTCTAAATTACCCAAAAGAGATTATCCGCCTAGTGGAAAATTGGACCTTTCCAAAAGGTGGGCTACCACGCAACGATATTGAGAAAGCTCTTGAACGTGGCATCGATCTTCAAATTCCATATGCGTCTGAAACCTTTGTCAAGGCAATTAATCTTGGGGAGCCACCTGTGTTTTCAGACCCACAATCTCCCATCGGAGCACTGTTTGAGGATCTTGCATTTTTAATGAGCAAAGATACGCATAAAAAGACGAAGCCCCAATCTCCGACTCAAACTTGGTTAAGAGTAATCCGTCGTTTTCAGCAGCGTCAGGCAAAGAAGATGTAAACGAGTGATCCGGGTCGGAATAGGGTCCTAAGTAAACACCTAACTATTTGCTGAAAATTCACTCTACCGATTTCCTATGTCTACATCGACAAAATATCCCATAGCAAGGAATTGTTCAGCGATTTTTTTCTCCTTGCCAGCAACAACGATCGCAGTTGTAGGATTAAGGATTTGCTGCAGATATTTCGCGTTGGGACTCTTCTTAATTTTTTCAAGGATGTCGGGAGAGCGAACTTGCAGTATGGGGATGACTTTGATTTGAATTTCGGTTGAATAAGTAATCCAACGGCGGATGGCTTGAACGAGGGTTGGAGGTAAACTCTCAGAGTGCTTATGAAGCAATCGCAATAATTGAAGCGGCTTTAGATGATTTTTTTGAGCTTTTTGGAGGGAAGTTGGGGTGATGCGATAGTGGAACTGCTCGTTTTGATAGCCTTCCCATTCGCAAAAACGAGCAATTTGATAGCGATTGCTTGGAGAGAAGTGGCGGGGAACAAAGATCGTTCCCGTAGAATGAACTTGCAGTTTTTCTTCAGGTACTACCTCGTTTGACATGGTTTGATGCTGTAACAGAGCCACACCTTGCTGAGTTATGCGGAAGGCATAAGAAGAGGCTTCTTTCAATCCTAATTCTACGATTCCAAACCAGACAAGGGGCCCCAAGATGAGGTAACGCAATAATTCACCCTCAACTGAATACCAACTATCAAAACCCTTGAGGAATTTTCCATCGCTGCGCCTGCGGATTAGCCAGATTTCGTAATTCCCTGCTGGTCTTTGAAAATCAGGAAAATGATCATGTACAAACTCGATGAAACGGTTTAAGTCGTACCAAGCTTCTGTTTTTAAGAATCCTAATTGGTTGGTTATAAAATTTCGGGCGACAATGGCATCATTTTGCCATTCTCCTAGGCATTCGAGTTGCTCTAATTGTTTTAGCTCGTTAATCGCTGTTGATCTCAGCCAGGTTTCGTACAATATTTGGATGACTTCCCATCTTGGTAGTGTGAGGATATTGCGAGTGGTTTCTGGGATTGGTGACCCTTTTGAATCAAGAATAGCAGCTTCGGTTAGAAGCGCCACGAGGAATCCAGGATCGAGCGTAAACGGCAAGCCTTTGATATGCTCCATGGATAGTATAAGGTGTTTTCTGAGTTCCGCTAGCCTTGTTGGGTCGTACTTGTAGATCCGCAACCATGCTAAACACGTGCACAGATCATCCACTATAAAATCCTTTGCGGTGTAGATCGGTTCTATTTGATCCGCTGCTAACTCAGTTTCAAACCGGATTGTTTTTACAGTTGGAGAAATTGGAATGGCGGTAAGCAGATCGTTGGGAATATAAAAATATTCTTCTAATTCTTGTTCGCTCTCAAAAAAATCTTGGAAAACAAGTGCTTGAAAGTATAGATATTCGCTGGCATTTTGGGGGGAGAGGAAGATTGCTTCCCGATCCCTTTTCCCAGCGCCGACTTGACGGATTTCCCCATATTTTCTTCGAAATACTGCAGACGGTAGACGACCCTGATTTTCTATTAAGTCTTCAAGAGCAGCCTGGGCATCATAAGGTAAGTTTCTAAGGATACGTTGGATATTTTGGGATTCGGTTAGCCAAGAGGAAAGCTGCTCGATTGCGGATTTTTTATCTTTCAAGGGATACTCATATCCCCATAGCTTGGCAATGACTCTGAGAAATCCAAGATCATATTTACTAAGGCTTTGTGCTAACTTGGGCATGTACTATCAACAAACTACTTGAATGGCGGACGGGATTAGACTGACTTTTAGGGAACGAACGTCCATACCGAAACCTGAGAAGATCTCGCCATCTGTATGGATGACTAGATTTTGGTCTGCGTGGATTTCCATCTCGGTAAATTCGCCGCTGCGTGTCAGTCTATGGTTTAGGTGAGTAC
>JAOAHK010000027.1 GCA_026415275.1 Anaerolineales bacterium | reverse complement strand
AAGAGACAGGTGCTGGTGCGTTCGAACTTCAATAGCCCATCGATTGTGCTCAATGGCTATCTGCAAGTTGGCAGTTTGTTTGACCCTCCTGAAAAACTTGGTTTAGCTTCTTTTACTGCCGATTGTCTGCTTTTAGGCACACGCTCATTCGATTTCAATACCATTTACGATCTTCTAGAATCAGCCGCTGCCAGCCTAAGCTTTGATGGTGGCACCCACATCACTAGCTTTGGCGGGCGATCGCTTGCCGAAGATTTCGACATGCTCTGTAAAATCTTCGCTTCTGCGCTAAGAGAACCGACTTTCACCGCCGAACAAGTGGAACGCAAGCGGGCGCAAGTGATAACTGGTTTGGTGTTGCGTTCCCAAGATACCGCCGAGATGGCATCACTGGCTTTCGATGAGATCGTCTTTGCCAATCACCCCTATCGTTTTCCCGAAGAGGGGACGATTGAAACCGTTCAACAAATCACTCTTGAGGATTTAGTGAACTTTCACCGCCGCCATTATGGGCCGCGCGGCATGGTGATCGTTGTCGTCGGTGCCATTGAACCTTCTGATGCCTTGGCAATTCTCACCCAACAGCTTGCCGATTGGCATAATCCTGAACAACCGTTCCCTCCTGAATTGCCACCGCTCCACCCACTCGCGGAAACAGTGCAGAAAAAGGTTTTTATCCCTGGAAAATCGCAAGTTGACCTACTGATCGGTTCCGTAGGGCCAAAGCGTAACGATCCAGAATATATGAGCGCAGCGATCGGTAACAATATATTGGGGCAGTTTGGCTTGATGGGCCGTATCGGGGATGCCGTCCGCGAACGGGCTGGCTTGGCTTATTATGCCTACTCCAGTCTCAGCTCTGGTATCGGCCCAGGCAGTTGGACGGTAGCCGCTGGCGTTGCTCCGCAAAATGTCGAGCGGGCAATTGCCATTATCCGTCAGGAAATCCAATGCTTTGTGCAAGAGAAAGTCAGCGACGAAGAACTCGGTGACAGTCAAGCAAACTTTATCGGCCGTCTACCCCTATCTCTGGAGTCCAACATGGGCGTTGCCTACGCTCTGAGCAACTTGGAACGCTATAGCCTAGGCTTGAATTACTATCGCCAATATGCAGATTTGGTGCGTTCAATCACCCCAGAACAGGTTCTGGAAACCGCGCAAAAGTACCTTGATCCCGAGCGTCTTGCGATTGCCATTGCGGGCACATTGGAGTAATTAAGCGAGCTCATGGTCATTCGCACTGGAATCGATGCCGTTGAAATCCAACGCATTGAGGATGTCATCCAACGTTATGGAGAGCGTTTCCTACAGCGGGTATTTACACTGCAAGAGATTCGCCTCTACTGTTCCCGCCCTCCTTCTTTGGCAGCACGCTTTGCAGCGAAAGAAGCCGTTTCCAAAGCTTTGGGATGTGGCATTGGTGCAGTGAGTTGGCTGGATATCGAAGTGACTCATGACGCTGCCCATCAACCTTGCCTTGTGCTTCACGGTAAGGCCTTGCAAGAAGCACAAACATTAGGTATTCAGGGCTGGTCGGTGAGCCTCACTCACACCCAAGAGCTGGCGATTGCAATGGTAGTAGCATGGGGTGAGTGAGGCATTATCCCTTAAGACTGGATAGAGGGCGATGGTGGCTCCGAAGGTGGAGTGGCTTGGGACTTGCGTCGGCGGCGGACCAGTCGCCACAAAGCCCGCAGGGGGAGGAAGAAGATGCCATAGACCAATAACAGCACGGGTAGGACGAAGATCACGATCCAAATTGCTGCGTTAATCAAGAACTGAACTGCGTTGATCAATGCCTGCAAGGCATCGCGAGCCACGCCTACCGGCTTCCAATTCCCGATGGACAACGGTTCAACTGCTTCTTCAGCAATCAGTTCCACACTGATCGCCGAAAGGGCGGCCGACTCGCGATAAAACTTCATTTGTCCTTCAATGACTTCGATTTGTTCGCGCACTTGGGTTAGCTGCTGATAAACGTTCAACACATCTTCGGTAGAGTAAGCCTGATCCATGATTTCTTGTAGCTGTTCTTCGGCGCGTTTCAAATTGCGCAAGCGCGATTCGAGATCCGTGTATTCAGCAGTAACATCTTGGCTGTTGATATTTTCCTTTTGCGGCGGTTCTTTGGATAAAGCTTTGATCTCATCCAAGGCTTGGTCGAGCTTTTCGGCAGGGACGCGTATGGTAATCGAAGCCTGAGGCACTTCTTTGCCGCTTTGGGTGGTGGTTCGATACAGATCGGCCGATACGACAAAACCTCCCAATCGCTCTGCCATCTCAGCAATCGAATCCATCGCCGAGGCTGGGTCCTTCACGACCAGCGAGAGGTTGGCGTTCTTGATCACCATGCGGTCAACCGAGGTCGGCGCACTGCTAGCAAAGCCCCGTGTGGTCTCTTGCGGTTGAGCAGGAGGGGCGCTCCCATATTCTGGAGCAAAACTTTTATCCGTATAGACACTCATCTCAGCATTGCTTGGGGGTATAGGGGCACGCGCAGCACAAGCGGAAAGGAAGATGGCAATTATGAAAATAAGTGCCACGGACTTCAGGAGAGATTTAGGGGTCAATTCCATCTCATTACTCCTTGTAGATCATTAACTCAGGTGGGTTTGCAGCTTTTCTTTTCTGATGTTATGACGTTTAGGGAGATTAAAACGTTCCGCGCCTCACCATCCCACCGCAAGGCGCTCGATATGACGGGTGGGTAATCTCGCTGAGCGCATCCGTTTTTGGACAGCTAGGACATCGTACTCTACCCGGCGATGCTCAAAAAGATATGTCTCGGTGTCGTAAATTGCATACGCAGCCCGAGGATCGCGATCTCGCGGTTGTCCGACCGAACCAGGATTGACGATTTCACGCGGCGTCAGGCAGATCGCTTGGTTGGGAGGCAAGTACCCCCCAATCGGGTGAGGATCGAACTCGTCAAAATGAAAGAGGATAGGTAGGTGGGTATGCCCCACAAAACAAAAAGGGGTATCAAAGAAATCAAAATTGTATCGAGCGGTTTGAGCGTCCAACAAGTATTCCCAAACTGGTTGGCGCGGGCTACCGTGCACAAGAGTAACATCTCCGAGTACCACCCGCTCGGGCAAACTCATAAGAAAGCGAAGACTGGCTTCCGTCAAGGATGCTTGCGTCCATTGAATGACCCGCTGCGCATCATGGTTGAATGCTTCTGCCTCAATCATGCCGAGCACGGCTGCATCGTGGTTACCCAGGATACAGGTCAGGTTGGGCAAACGGCGAATCCGTTCAATGCACTCGTTCGGGTCTGGTCCGTAACCGACTATGTCCCCTAAACACCAAACAGCATCAACATCACCAGCATCAGCTAGGATCTGATCTAAAGCAGTTAAATTGGCGTGAACATCCGAAAAAACAAGAACGCGCATGGAAAATAGTTTAAATGAGAATAAGATTATTATACTCCTAGAGAAACAAACTGGACAAATCAGCTTGAACGAGGTCGATTATCTAAAAATGGACTAAAGTGTGTCTGGCGGTAGCTCTTCTTAATCTCTAAGGGCGCTTGAGATCGAAACAAGGTGTTCTTGCGCAGAAATTAGGCGGCTTGGTTATAATGACTTGGTTATAATGAGAAGAATGGATCAATTTCTCCAATCGATCGCCATGCGCTTGTGGCCAGAGCTTAAGAGCTATAACGAAGCGCGACGCATGATTGGCACAGGCGAAGTGATCTCTTTCCTTTATTCCCTTCCCTTTGCCATCGGGGGGATCATTTGGTTGACTCACCTTACCGACCTAAACTTGCTTCGAAAAGAGTGGCTGCTTGTTCTGGTGATGGCAGGTTTACTGTACCTCTTTAACCGCCTAGATTACTTCATCATCTTTGAAATTCGGCCGGAACGGTATGGCAGCGCCAAAGGCTCTCTGGCTGGCATGGCGCAGTGGACGGCGGCTTTTTTGCTTGGACCTTCTGTCCTCTGGCTGTCTATCCTCCTCGAAATTGCCCGATACTTGATCAGTCTGCGCACCAGCCAATCGCAAGGCATTCGCTGGGATGCAGCACGCAATTTGACTCATGATTTAGCAAACTACTCATTAGCTCATCTAGTAGCATTGAGTGTTTACACCCGTTTAGGGGGACAACTGCCCCTAAAGGATTTAGACCCTTATTCGATCTTATTGGGGATGGCAGCGTTAGGCGTTCATTTAGCGGTCTTCCTGTTGATTTGGGCGGTCTATTTACTTTACGGTTTTTGGACGCAAGTTCACTTAGCTGGCAAACAAAGTTTGCGCGCTTTATCCCTGTTCATCCTGCTGGCTTTGGGCTTGCCCAATTTGGCTCATCCGTTTGCCATTCAAGCTGCAGGTATTTACAACCAACATGGCTGGTTAGCTTTTCTGTTTTTCAACTCCGGATTATTCCTGCTGGCTTTGCTTGCGCGGCAGTTATCATGGGCAGCCGAAAGTAGTCGGCAACGCACGCGCCAATTAGAAATGCTGGAAAGCCTTAGCCGGGCGATTATTAACTCTCCCCCCGATGCCTCTAGACTTGCCGACCTTCTTGAAGAACACGCCCCGGCAATGTTGCCCTCAGCGCGGTTAGCCATCTCTCTTAAACCGGATCATCTTTTGGTCAAGCGCCCCAAAGATTGGGAAATCGATCTTAACCCAATTTGGCAATGGTGCGATCATCAAAAAAGCTCCCAAGTGTATCTAGCGAAAGAACCTCTACCATGGCAAGATACCCCTGAGAAACACGATCCAGTCATCTTGACCCCAATCTTTGACGTTGAAAAGGGTGAACCGATTGGTTGTATCTATGTCGAATTGCGCAGCTTAGCACAACCTTGGGATCGCAAGGCAGTTAGTGGTTTATTGCCGGGTTTGAAAACCCTCGCCGATCAGATTGCTTCTGCCATCCATCAAGCACAAATCTACACTGAGACCTTGAACTACCAACGCACCCTACAGGAACTAAAATTTGCTGGGCGCATCCAATCCAGCTTGCTGCCCAACGAAATTCCCATTCTGCCAAACTGGGAGTTAGCTGTGACGATGCTGCCTGCCCGCGAGACCAGTGGAGACTTCTGCGACTTCATTCCTTTAGCAGAGGGCAAGATCGGATTATTGATCGCTGATGTCGCCGATAAGGGCATACCGGCGGCACTCTATATGGCGCTCTGTCGAACCCTTATCCGCACTTATGCCATTGAGTATGAAGATGCCTCGCCCGATGTGGTCTTCTTTGCCGTCAACGAACGCTTGTTGAAAGACGCGCGCATTAACCTGTTTGTCACAGCCTTTTATGGCATATTGGAGCCGCAGAGCGGCTTGCTAACCTACTGCAATGCAGGGCACAACCCTCCCTATTGGTTCAACCATGCCAGCCATAAAGTAGTCGCTCTCTCACCGACAGGAATGCCTTTGGGCATCGAAGCCGATCAAGTTTGGAAATTAGAGAGCATCCAAATGCAATCTGGGGATATTTTAATTCTCTATACCGATGGCATTCCCGATGCTCATAACCAGCAGGGCGAGTTCTACCGCGAGAAGCGTCTGGTTAAGGTTGCCCAAGCTTCTTTAGACTTGCCTGCCCAGGAGCTGCTCATGCGCATTTTGGATGATGTTCAGAGTTTTGTGGGCGAAGAGGCGCAATTTGATGACATTACCCTGATGATTTTGCGCCGCAACTTCCCCGAAAACGCCGAGCCCTCCTCTTTACCGCTTGTGCTTGAATAAGCGCATCACATTGCCTTGCCCCGCGGAGGTGCGATATTCCATCTTATCCACCATTTTCTTGATCAAATATAAGCCAACTCCGCGCGGTTTGACCTCCTTGAGCGGTTTGCCGATCTGGGGTGAGGGAACTTTATTCGGATCGAAAGGCTTACCCTGATCGATTAAAGTCACCAGCAAGCCATCGCTGCGTACATCCACCTGACAATCGATATCGCCCCGATTTTCCCCCCCATAGGCGTGATCGATGATGTTGCAGCAGGCTTCATCCACTGCCAGTTTTATAGCATAGACCCCTTGAGAATCTAGCCCCGCCTCTTGAGCGGCCTCCGCAATGAATTCACGGATTTCATTTAGGCTATCATAACGACCCGCGAAAAGACGCCTGGCAGACTTCATGATCGTCACCAACTAAAAACTACCTACCGCACTGGCAACATCATCATAAATTCTGAAATACTTGCCCATTCCGACTAAATTCAGTGACTCACGAATTTGGGGTTGCACATTGACCAATAGCACTTCACCTCGGTTGAACCGTTTGCATTTCTTTTGGGTATTGATCAAAACCCACCAGCCTTTTGAGGAGATGAAGTCCACTTCACTTAGGTCTAAAACCAAACGATACCGTCCGGCTTCAGTGATTTCTTCCAACCTCTCTTCTAAAGTGGGTGCTGTGGCGCTGTCCAATCGGCCGCTAATCCGCACCAAATCGCAGCGCTTAAATTGAGAATGTTTAATCTCCATCCTTCGCTCCTCCGCAATAACCAAACTGCTGTCCTCCCCCTAGGACAGGCTAGAGGATTATAACACGGCTGCTTAGGATATAATTTCAGTGTGAAACACCAACAAATCCCTTCCAACAACTCTATCATCCGGCGCTTAATCCTCAGTATTGGGGTCGTTCTAACCGCTACTCTCTTTTTCTACCCTCTGCGCGAATTCGTTGGGATTGAAATCATCGCTCTGCTCTATTTGTTTCCGATCGGTATTAATGCCACTTTCTGGGGCTTGAGGGCAGGTTTGCTATCGGCAATCTTAGCTTTTTTCGCCTTGAACTTTAATTTCATCCCCCCCTACTATACACTGTATGTTCATCGAACCCAAGATGTCGTCATCTTGATTGTCTTTTTGGTCGTGACTATTTTTATCAGCCAATTGGTCGGGCGCTTGCGCCGCAGCCTTCAACTTGCTCAAGCGCGTGAATCTGAGGCCATTAGCCTCTTCGATTTCATGGTCAAGCTTGCCTCTTTTCAAACTGAACAGGAAATCCTCGATGTTTTAGTCCAACGAGTCCAACAAGCCATCCATGCCGATCGGGTATCAGCTTCTCTAAAACTTCATCTAGAAAATAAAAGTGATATTTCCACATTAACTAGCGAGTTTCCTCTGCAAGAGCAGCCTACAACAACCGATAATCCCCCAGACCTTCGTTTTACCTTGCAGTTAAGTCCTCCATCTGAGGGTGAAATTCAAATTTGGAGACAACAGAAATCCTTCTCGGAGACCGAAAAACGCTTTCTGCAAATCTTTGTTTCTCAAGCCAGCTTAGCGTTGGAACGTCTGCGTTTACATCATACCGAACTTCAAGCCAAGATATTATCTGAAAGCGATCGCCTTAAAGCATCCTTGCTCTCCTCCGTATCTCACGAACTACGCACTCCTTTAGCTGCAATCAAAGCAGCCATTTCGAGCCTCAATAGCCCTAGCTTGGAATTAGATCTAGAAAGTCGCCAAGAATTAATGGAGATGATCGAAGAAGAGACCGATCACTTGAATCTCTTGGTTGGCAATCTATTGAATATGTCGCGACTTGAGGCAGGGGCATTGACTCTTGAGCGCTCATGGAGCAATTTAGAGGAGATTGTCCGTAGCGCCATAGAAAGAACAACGATCTACTCAGCCGATCATCAGGTTGTCTTGCATATTCCATCTGACCTCCCCGAGATATATGTGGATTATCTACTGATTGAACAGGTGTTGATCAATTTGATCAATAATAGCCTCAAACATTCCCCTGTAGGGAGTTTGGTAGAGGTTGTCGCATTTCCACCAGAGGATGGCAAAATCAAGGTCGAGGTGCGCAATCAAAGCCCGGCGATTCCGCCTGAATATCTAGAGCGCATTTTTGATAAATTCTTTCGTTTAGAACAACCCCAGCGAGTGCGTGGCACAGGGCTAGGATTGGCAATTTGCAAAGGGATTATTGAAGCCCATGGAGGAAAAATTTGGGCAGAGAATCGAGAAAAAGGGATAGCCTTTGTGTTTACGCTACCCTTGCAAAGCACCGCATCGGTCTCTGAGGCAGTGCAATTGGAAGGAGAGCTTTGACTACCGAGATTCATATCCTTGTGATCGACGATGAACCCCAAATCCGCCGTGCTTTGCGCACGATTCTGGCGGCACATCACTTTCGGGTGAGCCTAGCGAGCAGCGGAGAAGAAGGCTTGGCATTGGCAGCCAGCTTACAACCTGATTTGATCATCCTCGACCTCGGTTTGCCGGATCTGGATGGCGTTGAGGTCTGTCGGCGATTGCGAGAATGGAGCCAAACTCCGATTATCGTTCTTTCGGTCCGCGATAGTGAGCGGGACAAAGTGATTGCCCTCGATCGCGGCGCTGATGACTATTTGACCAAACCATTTGGGATCGAGGAACTGTTAGCCCGCATTCGCGTTGCCCTACGCCATGCCGCTCAATTGCCCAGTGGAAGTACAAAAGTGGTGCGCAGCGGCGATGTGGTTATTGACCTGATCAACCATCGTGTAACCCGAGGCGGTGAAGAGGTGCGATTAACCTCGACCGAATACAAGTTGCTGGCTTACCTTGCCCACCATGCTGGAAAAGTGCTCTCTCATCGCACCATCCTTGCCAACGTTTGGGATCCAGCCGATGCCGATCGCTTAGAATATCTCCGAGTTTATATCCGCCAACTGAGAAAAAAACTAGAAGACGACCCTGAAAACCCAAAGATCATCGTTAACGAACCCGGAATCGGCTATCGCTTTTACGCCGACTAAATTTTATTCTTTTTTTATTCCCCCTTTTCCACTTTTTATTTGTTCTTAATTTCTTTGCGCTATAGTCAACGGTGAGCATTGATTAGGATGGAGAACGGCTCAGACGAGTTGTTCCTTTCCTAGCTAGCTCAAAGGATGTTAACCTGAGTGTGCTTAAGGAAGCAACATCTCTTAGGTCAATAGAAAGAAGGCAAGATGCTTCATACAACTGTAAAACCCGATCTGATTTTCCATATCGAAAAGAGTTTCTACATCGATGGGGAACAAAAGGGAATGCTTTGGCGCAATCAAACCAAAACCGTTCAACAACAGTTTGTTGCCCAAGCAGAGCGAATTTTGCAAGCGATTCAAGAAAATCGCCCTACCCTTGAGTTCTCTCTGCCTGAAAAAGTGATACTCATTGATCCCTTCACTCATGCTTACCGGGAAGAATCCGTTCCCACGCGCTATCGACACCAAACGATTAGCCGCCGCCTTTTCCATCGCAGTCAATCAACTCTATCGAGCGTGCTTCAACGCCTAAGCGATCTCCAGAGCTCCTCTTACTTATCTTTGTCTCTCTCTGCAAATATCTTGCGCTATTGGATTGCCCGCCTTTGGCTCAATCAACTCCCCAAGGGAGAACAGTTGCCACAAATTCCATCCGCACAGTCAACCCCTTCGGCAACGGATGAGCCCCAAAGATATTTCCCTGAGTGGTTGCTTTTCAATGCGAAGGGAGAACCGCTCTTTTCTAACCGAGAAGAAGCTGAGCAACGAATCCATGCCATCGAGTCCACCTTGGAAATCCTTCTCTCTGCAATGGCGATTGACTCAGAGATTGTAGAGGAAGAGGCATTTCGTTCCCGCTACACAGCCCTCATCAAGCAATGGACAGAGCAAGGACGGTTATATTCTGAATATCTAACCAAAGAGATTATCTCAACCATCCATCAACGCGAAAGTCAACACACCTTGAATCGCGGTTTGACCATTCACCTCCCTTATTTTGACGATCAACTGCTCGAGATCGAGTACCTCGACCTAGAGGTAGTACCGCCGGGTCGCATCCCCTTCGAGGAGGTTTTTCTCTATAATGCTGTTCAAAATGCCAAACAACAAGTATTCAACGATAAAAAACTTAGTCCAACCACACGGCAGCATTTGCTCTCAGAGTTGGAGCTTTTGGAATCCTCCTGCGCAGACTGTCCATCTTACCTACCAGCCGGGACTTTATCACCCTATTATCACTGGGTAAAAGCCTCTCCTTCAAACAATGCTCTCCAAAACAGCTCAAAATCCGAAATTTGAAATCACATAAAGAGGTAGAAAAAATATGTTATTCTCGATAGCTCTCTTACTGCTTTTCGTCTTTCTCTCTCTCAAAGGTGCTCCGAAAGAGCGCGAAGAAGACGCGCATGTTCATGGTGCAGGTCAGATTGGCGTGATTGCCGCTTTAGCCCTATTTGGAATTGATTACTTCACCTCATTTTATTATGCAACAGGCGAAATGATGACAGCCCTGCATCCTTACGGCTTGCAGAGATGGGGCTATATTGCTACGGCAGTCATTGCTACCGCCAATATTGTCTTTGGCCTCCTCTACATGTACTCTCTTGGCATCTTCAATGAGGGTGGTGGGTCGTATACAGCCTCGATGCGCTATCTTTCTCCGGGCATTAGTTTGGTTGTGGCCGTTGTGTTAATTCAAGACTATGTTTTCACCATTGTCGTCTCCACCCTTTCTGGCGCCGACCAAATGCTCTCGATTTTGAATATGTACAACGTCAATTGGATTTGGCACTTCTTGATTGGCGCCGTCCTTGCCAGCGTCACCTACTACTTAACCATTCGCGGCCGTGGAGAATCCGCCCGAGTAGTCTTTACCTTGCTCGGAGTTTTCTTCTTCATGACGCTTACGATGTTGATTGGATTGATCATTGCTCACGAGAAGGGCATTCCTCCCGTGCCGTATCATCAAGAAATCGAGCGAGTCTCTTTGGGCAGGGCATTGTATCATTTACTCACTGCCTCGATGAAAGGGTTGGTTGCCCTGTCGGGATTGGAAGCGATGTCCAACGGGATCCAATTCGTTAAGAACGAGGATTTCGCCTTGGTGCGCTGGGGGAAGAAAAAATTACCCCAATTCCGTGCCTTATGGAACTTCTATAGCGGTAAGTCCGGGATCGGACGGCTGGTTCAAACCTCCTTCTTGTTTTATGGTGGCTTGACGACTTTGATGCTAACCACCTTTGCAATCCGTTTTAATGTCTTTGATGGGACTTTAGGCAAAACCCTGGTCGGTAATCTAGCTCACATCGGTTTTGGTCAGTTTCCGGGAGGCGTTATACTCTTTTGGGTCTACCAAATCCTAGCCGTCGCCATGTTAGCTGCAGCCTCGATGACCGCTTTCCAGGACTTGCAAGCGACCGCTTGGCGAGATGTTGCCATTGGAGAAATCCCTGAAGTCGTGGTTTATCGGAATGCCCAAGGCACGTTCACACGCTCGGTGACCGCTGGTTTCATTGTTGCATTGACCATTCAGTTATTGGTACGAGGGAAAACCTCTGCTGCTGTTCCGTATTATGGTATCGGAGTATTTTTACCCATTACCGCTATGGGATGGGCGATCCGCCGTCACATTTTGAAGAACTATACCGGTAAAGTCCGCATTTGGGGTAGCTTAGGGGCAACCATTGCGGCTGTGCTCGCCTTCCTTGTGTTCCTCGGTCAAATTGTAGGAAAGTGGGAGGAAGGCGGTTGGGTTGTCTTGATTTCCTTCTCGGTGTTGATCTTGGTTGCTCATGCGCTCCTCATCTCGCCGATCGGTTATCGCTCGCCACAACAGATTTACCGCATCGTACGCCAAAAAGCACGCGTGCAAGGAGCCATGGCAACGATTGTCGAATGGCAGTCCTTGAAGATGCAGGAATATCGTTATGCAATCCTGGTTGCCATCACTCACTTTCTTGAGCTATTTGGCGTTCGCCGTCCGGTGCGCTTTGAACCCCCACCGCCGGCAGGGGACTACACCGATGCACTCCACGAAGAAGAATCAGGCATTGACATCCTTCAACCTTATCTTAAGGATGCAGTTAAGATAAAGTGATAGGCTAATCCTGAAGGCTTGTCGCATGTAGCATAACTGCAAATAGTATCGCTACATGCGACAAGATTTCGTTATTCTATACAAACAGAACGGTGAAAATTTTGGTCATTTTTCTTCATCAAAATGGTTGACGGTTCAAAATAAGAGGATTATATTAACCATCATGATGTTACCGTTCGCTAAGCCCGCAGCTCGTCGTCCGTTCTGCCCTTCTCGAGGAAGGATGGGCGGCTTTGCGTTGGCGACTGCACGGTAACCATACGCAGCGGTTAACAAAAAGAACCCTCCTTCCTCAAGGAGGGTTCTTTTTATCTAAATCTTTTACGGAGGTTGACCATGACATCGACATGTCCCGAATGTGAAGCGAGTGTCTCTCTAGCAAACGACACTATGCTGAGCGAAATCGTCGTTTGCCCCGATTGCGGTGTGGATTTGGAAGTGGTTTCTTTGAATCCCCCCAGCTTGGCACCCGCACCGATGGAAGCTGAGGATTGGGGCGAGTAGATCGCTCCAATCCTCTTTTTTGTCATGGAATTGCAACGATGAACTCCTCCCTGCGTGTGGCGGTACTCTGCTCGCGGGTGCGAGTAGAGGAGAAGTATATCTTTCAAGCCTTAGAGAAACGCGGCGTTGCCTATGAGCATGTAGACGACCGCTTGGCGGTCTTCGATGTGGAGAATGCCGCGGTGTGGCAAAAATATGACGCTGTCCTCGAACGCAGCATCAGCTTTACCAGCGGTTTGTACGCCCTGCGTATGTTGAACGCCATGGGCGTGCCAACTGTGAATACTGCAGAAGTGGCAGCGACTTGTGGCGACAAGCTTCTGACCAGCTTGGCGTTGGCAAAAGCCGGTGTGCCACAACCCAATTTCGTTACTGCTTTATCCGGCGAATCGGCGCTGCAGGCGATCGAGGAGATGGGCTACCCGGTGGTGCTGAAGCCGGTGATCGGCTCTTGGGGGCGCATGGTGACCAAGATCAACGACCGCGACGCTGCCGAAGCTATCATCGAGCACCGCGAGACCTTGGGTGGGCCGCTGCATAACGTCTTTTACATCCAAGAATACATCGAAAAGCCCGGCCGCGATATCCGCGCCTTTGTTGTCGGTGACCAAACCATTACAGCCATCTATCGCAAATCGCCGCATTGGATCACCAACACAGCGCGCGGCGGCAAAGGGGAAGTTTGTCCGGTGACGCCCGAACTCCATGAGATCTGCGTGCGCGCCGCGCAAGCGGTGGGAGGCGGCGTCTTAGCCATCGATTTGTTCGAAGACCTCGACCGGGGTTACCTGGTCAACGAGGTTAACCACACGATGGAATTTCATACAACGTATCCGCTCACTGGCGTGGATATCCCCGGCTATATTGTGGACTACACGCTGGCAGTGGCGCGGCGCGAGAAGGTGCATTGATGAGCAAAGAAAGCATCCTCACTATACCGGATGGGCAACCATGATCCGCGCCTCGATTGTCGGCGG
>JAOAHK010000281.1 GCA_026415275.1 Anaerolineales bacterium | reverse complement strand
AAGATCAGCGCCGCCACTCGCTCCGGGTGCGCTAAAGCCGTCTGCATGGCGATTGTACCGCCGGCCGAATTGCCGACCAGAATGGCTTTCTCAGCCCCGAAATGATCCATCAACCCGATGACCAGCTCCACCTGCGCTTCTGGGCTGTAGGGGTTGCGTCCTTCCCAGCTTAATGGGCGTTCGGTCAGCCCGAAAGCCGGGCGGTCGAAGGCAATCACTCTGCCGTATTTCGCCAGACCCGGCATGACCGCATTCCACGAGTACACGCTGGCGCCGAATCCGTGCAATAGGATGAACACGGGCTCGCCCTCGCCTTGTACTTTGACGTGCACCTTCAGCCCGTTCACCGATATGAACAGGCTATCGGGGTCGGCCAGCGCCTCGGGCGGTTGGGTGCCTTCTAGGGGTGGGATCGGCACGAGAAAGGGACCCACCAGGAAGACCACGAGCAGTAAGCCCAAAAAGAGGAGCAAAATGCGCGCAAGAACTTTCATGGAACGTTCTCCACCAACCGAGAAGGTTTCCTGACATAAGAGAAGAGTAGGCTCGATGAAACGAGGGCAAACGTCACCCAGGTCGGGATCACCACTGCGCTGACCGCGGCGTGTTTTACTGCGATTCCTGCCAATGCCCAGAGAATCACCAGAGTATAGGCGAGATCGTGACGGGTGAGGTTTACTGCCCCGACAATCCCTACGACGGCGATCAAAACCAGACTCATCCAGATTTCAGGGGCGATGCCAAACCCGTCCCAGCGCAGATAATCCAACAGAGTGGTGACATTGGCAACGGTTGCCACCGTAATCCAACCGAGATAGATGCGAAAGGGGAGATGGACGAAGAGATTCTCGGTCCATTCGACTTTTCGGCGGCCGATGTCCAGCTTGAGGTAGGTTTGAATCAGGCTGAGCAGGAGAACCAGCATGGCGACGAGGGTGAGCGGAAAAAGCTCGTAATGCCAGAGGAAAATCCACGCGCTATTGGCGATGTTCCCCAGCACGACCCACCCCCCGATCGCCCGCAAGCGAGGGTTTTCTCTTTGGGCCGGCAAGGCTTGGAAGACCGCAAAAGCGATCAGCCCGAGGTAAATCAGCCCCCAAATCGAAAACACATAGCCGGCCGGCACAAAATAGACCCGAAAACGGTCGGAAATCCCACCCGTGGTCAGCCCATTGAGCGGCAAAGCGTTTGCCAGACCGTTTACCACCAGGGTGGCAAAAATCGAAATAACGACAGCAGCTTGGCGAATGGAGTCTTTCACCGCGTTTTTAGGCTTTCTAAGAATTGAACTGTAGCCAGGAGAATTTGCTCTTGCTGAGCTTGCCGGGAGATGCTTGCCACGCCATCGCCCGGTTGGTCACCATACCAACCAAATTGAGCGTGATTACCCCCTTCGATCCGCACCCATTGCGTATCTGAAGGCAACAGAGAGCGAGAGGCTTGAATCTTGTCCAATGTCGCCAGAGCATCTCGGTCGGCAAATACCGAAAGCACGGCAAGCCCGGTCTGCGAAAGATCATCGCTGCTCGCCGGATACGAAGCCCACAAAACCAAGCCGACCACTGGCTGTGGGTGCTTTTTAGCGAAATTGGCCGCCATAGCGCCGCCCAGCGAGTGCCCGCCCACCGCCCAGCGTCCGATTTGGGAATAGCTTGCCATCACCGCCTCGGCGGCGTTGGGATTGAAAACCGCCAGATTGAGCGGCATTTTCACCAGAAACACAGGATAACCCTGCGCAGCGATCGACCGAGCCAGAGGAGCATAGGCGCGGAAATCCACCCGCCCGCCAGGATACAAAATCAAGCCGATATCAGAGGAGGCAGCACGGGGCAGAAAAGTTAGCCACCCTTCCTCTGCAATGACTTCCACTTGGGTGTTGGACTTCAGGGCAGCAAGAGCTTCTGGCATGGGAGGCAGGGGATTGCTCGCCCAGAGGACGAAACCAACGCTTGCCAAAAGCAAAACGCCCAAGAAAGCGAGCAGGAAAACCTTTGCCCACTTAGGCATGAGAAGCCTCCGCCTTGAGGCGTTCTTCCCGCCCGGGCCGGATGACGCGCCGATAGGTGAAGGTGACCGTCCACGCCATCAGCAGCGCCGTGAAGATGCCCGGCGCCCAGATGCCAAGGTTCTGCAGGAGANAGCCACCCAAAGTCGGAGCAATCACGCGGGTCATGGCTTCCAGCGAAGCCGCCAAGCCCAGAATGCCGCCCACCTCTTCCCGGCTGACCGCCTTACTGATGGCGCTTTGGATCACCGTATTCAAAATGCCCCCCGAAACCGCCAGAGGCAAGAGCAGGATCAGGAGGGTGGCAAGATTACGGGTAAACGCCCAACCCAGCAGCGAGCCGCCCATCACCCACAACGCAGAAATGAGCAACGCGTTCTCACGGAAACGCCGCGTCAGGAGGCCGATCAAGCCGCCTTGGGTGATCACAGCCAACAGACCGACATAAGCCAGCACGAAACCGGTCGTTTGCGCTTGCAAGCCGATGGCTTGGGCGAACAGAGCAAACACGGTCTGAAAGGTGGCAAAGGCTAAGCCGAAGAACAAGCGCACATGCAGGAGGGGACCGACTTTTGGCCGTTGCAGGGCTTGCCAGAGCGCGCTGAGGGTGAAGGGCGCCCTGGGACGTCGGGCAATTTCCTCACGCCGTTCGGCGGTCAGCGATTCGGGCAAGAGGAAAAAAATCTGCAATAGGTTTAGGAAAGAAAGCGCTGCTGCAGCAAAGGCAGGAGCGCTATACCCGAAGCGGCTCAGGGCACCGCCGGCCGCCGGACCGATGATAAAACCCAGCCCAAAAGCGGCTCCGACAATTCCCATCCCACGGGCGCGATTTTGCTCATCGGTGACGTCGGCAATATAGGCTTGGGCGACGCTGATGTTACCCCCGGTTAGCCCGTCTAAAATGCGGCTGAAGAAGAGCACGGCTAGAATGAACGCGTTGGCTTGTTGTGGTGAGATGCTGTGCGCAATTGCGCGTCCTAGCGGGTCGGCCAAACCGAGCAAGAGCAAGCTCAGAAAAGTGCCGAAGACGGAGACTAGGAGAATGGGGCGCCGCCCGTAGCGATCGGAGAGGCGGCCGAGGATCGGAGCGCCGAGCAACTGCGCTGCGGCATAGGATGCCACCAACAATCCGACCAGCGCAGGGGTAGCACCGTATTCTTCGGCGTAGTAGGGCAGGAGGGGCAAGATCAGCCCGAAGCCCAAGAGATCGATAAATACAACGAGAAAGATTGTGAGTAGGCGTGAATTTCTCATGAGTTGTTCTCTATTGCTGCGGGATGGGAGACCGGATTTGCGGAAGGACAACCGGCCAAGAGTTTGAGCTTGCGGATCAAGCCGCTGAAGATCAGGCTGTGAATGGGGTAAAGCAGATACCAGTAAGCTAGCCCTGAAAGCCCCTTGGGAGCAAAGAAAGCGGTCTGAATCAGACGGGTTTGTCCTTCGCCGTAGGGGAGCGCCTCAAACTGCAGCCAAGCCTTGCCGGGCAGCTTCATTTCAGCGCGCAGCAAAAGCCGTCGGTCTTCTTCGACAGCTTCGACGCGCCAGAAATCAATAGCATCCCCAACGCGCACCATCTCTGGGTCACGCCGCCCGCGACGCAAACCAACACCACCGATCAATCGGTCGATTGCCCCGCGGATTTGCCACAGGATGTTGAGGTATAACCATCCCGTTTCGCCGCCCAAGCGGGCAAATGTCCGAAAGGTCTGGGAGGGAGGGGCATCCACGATCTCCTGCCGCCGTTCGAGGATCATCCCCTCGTGGGTCGTTAAAGAAACCGGCACGACATCTCCCTGACTAGTAGAGAGAGCATCGCTCCATGAAGTTTCGATATGTTGGGCATCCAGTTCGGCTAGGGCAAGCGCCAGTGCGCTCTGATAATCCAGCGGTTGAATATTGGGAAACAATTGCCGGGCAAGGGAATTGCGGACGATCACCTCATTGCGCAGGCCGTCGATCAGCGGGCGCGCCAGCGATGCCG
>JAOAHK010000280.1 GCA_026415275.1 Anaerolineales bacterium | reverse complement strand
AGGGCATTAAGACCGGTAAACAACTTAGCACATAATTTTCCTATACGTTCTACGTCCGAATCCCCTTCCGCCCGCAAGGGCATTTTTGTTGTTTTGCGTACTGCGTTGTGGGTTTTGGGTTTGGTTGAAAGCCGAAAGGTCTTGCTGTCGAAGGGAGGATCAGTTCACAGTTTTCAGTTAACCGTTTTCAGTGGGGCTGGTGAAACGAGTTTCTTCAAGCGCAGCAGGCAACAGGTAAACCGAAAACGGTAAACTGACCACTGTCAACGGTCGACTCAGTCCCGCAAGGGCACGCTTGGCATTCAGCGATCCGCTATCAGCGTTCAGTGTTGCCGCTGACTGCTGAGAGCTGATTGCTGACCGCTTTCTCTTGCGACGCTACCCTTGACCATTCTTTTCCCCTGAGGGCGACAGACGCTGCCACCCTACCGGGGGAAGGGGGTGGAAGTGCCAGTTACCTATTGACAAATATTCAGAACGGATATACTATACTTACGGGAGGTGAACAATGAACGACAGAGAAAATTATGATTTCACCGGTCTGGCTTTCATGTTTATGTTTGACTTCTTGGGACCGTTCGTTTTGCTCGGCATGCTGATCGGATGGATCGCCATGCTGATAGACAAGTTCAATAACCCGCCGAAAATCCAGCAATAACGTGATCATTCGCGTTGTCCGCGGCGCTACCTACCTCTAAACCTCCTTCCGCTTGCGAGGCTATACTGAGCCCTCAGCGATCCGCGTTCAGCCTTCAGTTTTTTCCTGACCGCTGAGGGCTGAGGGTTTTTTTCCTCGCGAGGGCGGCTTTGTCGTGTTGTGTCCGGCGTTGGTCGAGTTTTGGGTTATTGGTTGTGGGTTTTGAGGGGTTCTGGCGCGCTATAGGCTTGGAGAAAATCCCAGAGCAAACAGGCAAGCCTTTTTTTCTCATGGAACAAACTCTATCGAGAGGAACACCGTTCCTTGGCTGCTAACGCTAGTAACCGGTAACCCAACTCCAACGCTCGATCCAATCGGCTCATCTCTTCCTCTGTCCAGGGGGAAGACTGCTCGTAGCGTTCGAGCAAACGCAATAGGGAACCGCGCACGCCGCTGGCTTGATGCGCCCAGTACGAATCGGCTGAAAGCCGCTCCAAACGGCTGACCAAGAGCGCAGCCGAGGTAATGGATTGGGATAGCTTTGTTGAAGAAGGTTTCATTGCAGAAATCTGAGCTTCTTCGCTATAGGGTTTGCACTCGCTCACCAGCTCTCTGCGCTGAGGGCATCTAGGAATTGCTGAGCTTGGTGACGGATTTGCTGTTTCTGCTCCGCAGGCATCTTTTGCAGCGTCTGGTAGGCAATTGCCAGGCGTGGGTTGGCGCGCAGGCGCAGTTCCTGCTGGAGCAAAAAGTTCCAATAGAGATAATTGAAGGGGCAGGCGTTCTGTCCCAACTTTTGTTTAACGTCATAAACGCAGTTCGGACAATAATCCGACATGCGATGGATGTAAGCGCCCGAAGCGATGTAGGGCTTTGAAGCCATCAAGCCGCCATCGGCAAACAACGCCATGCCGTGCGTGTTAGGCAACTCCACCCAGTCGAAGGCATCGGCGTAGACGATCAGATACCATTCCTCCACCTGGGCAGGTTCGATGCCAGCAAGCAAGGCGAAATTGCCGGTCAAGATCAGGCGTTGGATGTGATGGGCATAGGCATTGCGCCGCGTGGCTTGGATGGCGTGACGCAAACAGTTCATCTCGGTTTCGCCTGTCCAATAGAAAGCCGGCAAGGGCCGCTGGGCAAAGAAGAAATTGCTTTGGGCGTAAGCGGGCATAAAGGTCCAATAGACGCCGCGCACGTACTCGCGCCAACCCAAAATTTGGCGGAGAAATCCCTCTACACTGGCTAGGGGAGCCATTCCCGTTTCATAGGCTTGCAGGGCTGCTTGACAGACCTCGCTTGGGGTGAGCAGACCAATATTGAGATAGGGGGATAAAGTGGAGTGAAAAAGAACCTCAGAGGAACAGCTCATTGCATCTTGATAGGTGCCAAAATTGGGCAGGCGGTTTTGGATGAAATCCTCCAAGGCAAGCAGCGCGTGAGCCCGGTTGACGGCCCAACCGAAGTCGCTTAAGTCGCCAAAATGGTCGCCGAAGCGCCGTCCAACCAATTGAATCACCTCTAGGGTGATGGGGTCAGGGGCAAAGCGCATCGGCCGAGGAATCGCAAGCCCCTTTCGAAGCGGCTTGCGATTTTGGGGATCAAAATTCCATTGCCCACCCACGGGCTGCTCTCCGTCCATCAGCCAACCCGTCTTGCGCCGTAAGTCGCGATAGAAAAACTCCATGCGCAGATGCTTCCGCCCCTTTGCCCATTGTGCAAACGCTCCTCGGCTGGTGAGGAATCGATCATCGGCGCGAATTTCAACCGGGATGCCCAATTGGCTCGACCATCCCTGCATTTGTTGCCAAACGCGCCACTCGCCGGGTTCGGTGACCACGATCCGATCGGGACGATGGCGTTCAACCGCCCGCTGCAGCTCGCCGCTAAAAGACCCCCGATTGCCCTCACTGTCAAGATAAACATAATCTACGTCGATTTGCTCCGCGCGCAATTCGGCGGCAAAGTGGCGCATGGCAGATAAAACGAGGACGATCTTTTGTTTGTGATGACGGACATAGGTGTTTTCCTCACTGACCTCCACCAGCAAAACAACGTCTTCACCCGCATTCAGGTCGCGCAAGGAACTGATCGTGCGCGTCAATTGGTCACCCAGCACGAGGCGCAGGGTTCTCATGGGATGCTTATGCGATTACCCCTTGGTGCGCAGAGTCGAACGCCCACCATCGACGCCGATGATCTGCCCCGTGATCCAATCGGCTTGGGGCGAGAGCAGAAAGGCAGCCAGAGCAGCCATATCCTTTGCTTCGCCGAGGCGTTGCAGGGCATGTAGGGCAGCGATCGAGGCTGCCATTTGCTCGCTCCCTAGCAGATTTTCCCCTAGCGGCGTGCGGGTTAGGGATGGAGCGATGGCGTTCACGCGCACTTTAGGGGCTAACTCGGCTGCCAGCGCAAGGGTCAGAGCCGAAACAGCACCCTTTGCCATGCCGATCGAGGCGTGGTTGGCAAAGCCTTGCGAAGCTGCCACACTGGAAAACAAGACCACCGAAGCAACTCCAGCGCTCTTTTTAAGCGCCGGCAAGGCTGTCTGCACTGCTAGGGCTGCGCCGAGGGCATTGACGCGGAAATCGTTGAGGAAATCAGCTTCGGTCAGACGCTGCAGCGAGCGGATTGTGATCGTTCCCACGGCATAAACCAGTCCATCAAGCGGTTCGCCGGCTTCCTGAGCCACACGAGCGAAGAAGGCGGTGTCGGTTACATCCCCCACGGTATAGGTTGCGCTCAATGCTTGGGCGAGAGAAGCCAACTTGGTTTCTGTGCGACCAGCCAAATGGAGTCGCACTCCTTGATCGTGAAGGATTCGACAAAGGGTCGAACCAATTCCCCCTCCTGCGCCATAGATGAGCATGCGTCGATTCGTTGTCATGGTGCTCTATGCTTGGGCAAAAGTATCGATCAGAAGATGCACATCGCCACCGACCGAATAAAGAATCGGGCACGTGCAGCCATGTTTGCGATATTCCTCGACTTTTGCGCGGGCTTCGTCAGGGGTGCCCGAAGCGGTGATGCGGTGAATCAGTTCTTCGGGGACCAAGTGCTTGGCTTTGTTGATCTGCTCTTTGGTCGCTGGCCAGCCAAGGATGGATTGAATCTCAGCCACCACCTCTGAAGAGACACCCGAAGCTTTCGCGATGTGCGGTTGTTGGGCAAGGTATTGGCACAGCAACATGCGGGTATTGTCAATCGCTCGATCGCGGTCATGATCGACGGAACACACCACCAATTGTGGCCGATCGAGATCGTCAAGGGTGCGCCCAGCTTTCCGAGCGCCTTTTTCTAATAATTCGAGGGCGCGATCGTTGTATTCAGGGGGAACACAATAATTCAGAAC
>JAOAHK010000279.1 GCA_026415275.1 Anaerolineales bacterium | reverse complement strand
GGCCGCGATCACCCGACCGACCTGGCGCACCCTTATCATACCGAATTTTGGAATGTGAGTCAAGCGCGCAAAATTTTGAAAGTGAGCACCAAAAGGCGTTTCATAATAATGGACAACTCGATGATTATTCCGGAAAATTGGGTGTAATCTGGATGTCCTCCACCAACCAAGTGAATGCACTGGGTTGATCGGGTGTACTCCCATCGGGGCCTTGAAAGTAAAATCGCACTGCCACTGTATTGCCAACATAATCCAGAAGGGGGATATAGATACGCTCCCAATAATCTTTGCTGCCGCCAAAAGATTGAACCCGACTGTAGCCAAATCGCTCAGCAATATCAAGCTCCACATAGCCAAAGGTAAAGTCATAGAAACTTTTGTATCGGGTCCAAAAGACAAGGTGAGGAAATGGCCAAGTGGGATCGAGAAAGACTTGATCCTTGCCAGTCAGGATAATGAATTGGCTTGTCTTCACCGTGCCTAACCAACATCCCTTTTGGCGGTCTTTGCATTGAGAGGACTGAACGAAACTCCACCCGCTTCCCGAGAATTCGGTCAAAGGAATTGCGTTTGGCTTTTGGGCAGTTGGTGTACTTGCCACTGTCGGTGTTGGCGGCTCTACCACAGAGGTAGGTACTTGCGCAGTTTGTCCAGCTACCGGGGTGGACTGAGCAGCAATTTCGGTTTTCAGACGGTCTAGGGCAGCTTGTGTGGCTTGGATGACAATTTGCATGTTTTGTTGTTCTAATGCTGCCTGGGTAGCTTCCTGAGCTTGGATGGTCGCTTGCAGGTTTGCGGCAACCAGAGTTTGTTGTGCGCTGCTTTCACCACCTAGAGGAGTGCTGCAAGCTAAAATTACCCCAGCTAAAAGTCCCATCGCCAAAAGGAAACGTTGGGATAAGAACAGCTTTTGGTTTGCGATTTTATCCTTTATCACGGGGATCCTCCAATCGGTACGATACGTTTTTTGCCCTGGCATCCCAAGGGTGTAATCTCCTTCTTTTTCTGCAGCAGTCGACAGACGTCCAGAAAAAGAACTGGGTGATTTTCTAACACCCCCGTCCATCTAAATATGCTTCTTTATAAGTATGTGGATTGTATCACAATCACTGATTTTATTCCTACGCGGTCTATCAAATAAAAGGTTACCGAAGTAGCATCGTTCTCTCAAAAGAAAATATTGCCGAGAGAGCGATGGCAAAAATTGATCCGGAGAATATAGACGGAAGACACAGTTCCTTCCCCAAGGTCCGTCTGCACTATTGGGCAGCANACACCCAAATAGAGCAAAGTTTGCTTCCTGACGAAGTGAAAGCAGTCACAAAATTGTACCGCAAGTCGGTCATTCGCCTGCTGAACGGCGAATTGGCGCATAATCCACGCCGACAGCAGCGGGAAAGACTGATGGGAAAGATGTGGAACAAAGAAAGGAAGGGGCTCACTGGCGAAAAAGCTAGTGAGGTGCGCTTCGGTTTTGAAAGCGCAAATCCCGATGCGGCGCATCGAATGGTTAGAGCAGGAAGCAAGGCCCTTCGAAGTGGACCGGGGGCACTATTGTAGCTTGGGCAGTGGGGGCAATGCGTGCATACTCTCCAGATGGTGGATATTGCCAATGGGTGGAGTGAATGCGTGGCGTCCTTGGGACGCGTTGTTCGGGTCATACAGGACGGGTTTGAGCAGATTTTAGAGCGCATCCCTGTTTCCATCCGTCAAATTCATCCGGATAACGGCATAGATTCAAGGTGTCTTGTAATTGACTCGAGGGGAAGCTTCTGCTATGATAAATAAAACACACTTCCTAACCTTCCCGTTTCATTCAGCATTATTCCTATCATAACCTGTAGCATATCCAAGAAAGTGAGGAAAGTATGCCAGCCTATATCGTTCTGATCAATCTTACCGATCAAGGAATCCGCACAATAAAGGATGACCCCAACCGGGTGAGCCAGGCTGAACGGATCGCTCAGCAGGTAGGCGTGCGCATTGTCACCGAATGGTGGACAATGGGTCCGTATGACGCCGTGATGGTCGCCGAAGCCCCCGATGATGAAACCATGAATCGCTTTCTGCTCGGCGCAGGCAGGCAAGGGAATATCCGCACAACCACCTTGCGCGCCTTCACCAAAGACGAAATCAGCAATATTCTCAAGGCATTGGCATAGAGCAACAGCCAGCTTTCAATGATCGGCTTGCCGATAACGCTTTAATCGTAGAGGCTTTTTCATTCACCCGCAAATTCACGTTCCAAACGTGGATATTTTGATTCGCTGTCAGGAACTCTTTGAAAACTAGGATGGTTTTGATCATTTTTTAGGTGGATTAGAATTGGATAGGATTGTCAGAAATCCGCTTGCTTCATGCTATAATCTGCGTTAGCATGAACTTTCTAGTCACCGGGGCAGCAGGCTTTCTAGGTTCCGCATTAGCCAATCAACTAGCCCGTGAAGGGCATGAAGTGCGAGGGCTGGATGACCTTTCCACAGGAGATCCAGCCGCGCTTTCCCCCGACGTGCATTTCACCCGCGGGGATGTCAACGACCGCCCCAAGCTCTGGACCCTCCTGCAAGATGTAGATTGCGTCTATCTCCTTGCCGCTCGTGTTTCGGTTCAGGAATCGGTTCTTTATCCGCGCGAATACAACGCAGTCAATGTAGGCGGCACCGTCAGCCTGATGGAAGCAATGCGCGATGTCGGCGTGCGCCGGGTTGTGCTCATTTCTTCAGGCGCCGTCTATGGCGAACAGCAGACCCAACCTCTGCACGAAGAGATCAAGCCCAAACCGCGCTCTCCCTATGCGGTCTCGAAACTGGCGGCAGAATACTACGTGCGCACCATCGGCGACTTATGGGGCATCGAAACCGTCTGTCTGCGAGTGTTCAATGCCTGTCTCTTATACACATCT
>JAOAHK010000278.1 GCA_026415275.1 Anaerolineales bacterium | reverse complement strand
GTGTACGCGTCGCCGGATTGGTGGTCAAACCCGGCGATTTGCTGGTGGGCGATATGCACGGTGTTTTGTTGATCCCGCCGGAGATTCCTCTGTTAGAATTGGCTGAGGTCGCGCAAAAAATTGACGACCTGGAGAGTGAAATTTTTGCGCTCTGTCAATCACCTGAGTTTTCAGTGGAGAAACTAGCCGAGTTAGACCGTTCGGTAGCCGAACGCTGGCCAAAGCCAACGGGCAAAGAACGGATTTTGCGCACTATCTAGGAGAAGAGAACATGGGAAAACGATTAGCTTACATTCATACAGTGGCAGGGTTGACCGCCACCTTTAAGACGTTGAGCGACGAACTATTGCCCGGGGTTGATCTTTTTCATATCGTGGACGAAAGTTTGTTGCAAAACACCATTCGCGCCAATCAGTTGACACCGCAGACGATGCGCCGCCTGCTGCGCCTGGTGATCTCCGCCGAAGAAGCTGGCGCGGATTTGGTGATGGTGACCTGCTCATCCATGGGACCTGCCGTCGAAGCCAGCCGCGCGTTTATTCAGATTCCGGTCTTCCGTGTCGATGAGCCGATGGCTGAGTTAGCTATCCAGAGCGGGAAAACTATCGGTGTTGCGGCAACCCTCCAGACCACCCTCAAACCCACTGCCGATTTGATCGCCAACGTAGCAGCCCGGCAAGGAAAGTCGGTGCAGGTGATATCGAAATTGTGCGAAGGGGCATTTCAGGCGGTGATCAGCGGTGATACCGCACGCCACGACCAGTTGGTCTCGGCTGGGTTGCAAGAGTTGGTGCCTCAAGTGGAGGTAGTGGTCTTAGCTCAGGCATCCATGGCGCGAGTGGTTGAAAGCCTTCCCGAAGCAACCCGCCGCGTGCCGATTTTATCCAGCCCCCGCTTAGCCGTCGAGCGGCTGGCGCAAGTCATCCCGACTCTTTGAGGAGCGCAATGAAAGTCAACGTCGTTTTGTACGGCATGTTGCGCGAACGGCTTGCCAAAGCGACGCGCGGCCGCTTAACTGTCGAGCTTCCCGATGGCAGCCGTTTGGCAGATTTGCGGGCGCATTTGGGCATCCAAGCCCAGGTGGGGTGCTCGATCAACGGACAGATGGAGCGAGACCCCGAGCGGGTTCTACAAGACGGCGATGAAGTGCATCTCTTTCAATCCATAGGTGGTGGAAAAGAAAAATGAAAGTATCTAAAACGGATCTTCTTAAGAGTTTACCTCCCGAATACTCACAAAGTCTTTTGCCTGAGATCCAGCGCATGGTCAAACAGTCGCAACGGAAGGTTGTCGTCCTGGACGATGACCCGACCGGCACGCAAACGGTGCGCAACATCACCGTCTTGACGCGGTGGGATATTCCTTCGCTAACCCAAGTTCTGGCAGAGAATGACGATGTGGTTTACATCCTAACCAACTCGCGCAGTTTTCTCCCCCCTGAGGTAGAGAAGATGAATCGGGAGATTGCCCGGAACCTGAAAGAAGCAAGCATCAAAACCGGGCGTCCGTTTGTGGTAGTCAGCCGCAGCGACTCCACCTTGCGCGGCCATTTTCCGCTGGAAACCGACGTTTTGATGGCTGAATTGGGGGGTGATTTTGACGGCGTCTTGGTGATCCCCTTCTTCGAGGAAGGTGGTCGTTTTACGATCAACGATACTCACTATGTGGCGGAAGGAGAATTTTTGGTTCCCGCCGCCGAAACTGAATACGCAAAGGATGCAACCTTTGGCTATCGCTCGTCAAACTTGAAAGAGTGGGTTGCCGAGAAAAGCGGTGGCAAGATAGCTCCTTCTCAAGTGGCTTCCCTTTCGCTCGAAGTGATTCGGCAAGGTGGCATTGCTGCGGTGCAGGAGCAGTTGCGCCACCTCAAAGGCGCTCAGGTTTGCGTGGTCAATGCTGCCAGTTATCGTGACATGGAGGTCATTGTAGCCGGCTTACTTCAAGCAGAGGCAGCCGGTAAGCGCTTTATTTACCGCACAGCAGCCTCGTTTGTGCGCGTGCGGGGTGGCATGGGAGCTTTCCCGCTCCTCAGTGCCGCAGATTTTGAGCTCGGAGATGTTCGCAACGGTGGGTTGATCGTGGCAGGATCCTACATCCGCAAGAGCAGCGAGCAAATTGCTGCCGTCCAAGCCTTGCCCAATGTGGTCAGCTTAGAGGTCTCGGTGCCGAATCTGCTTGCCGAAGGAGACCGTCAGCGCGAAATCGCCCGCGTGGGGGAACAAGCGGATGAGGTGTTATCCAATGGAAAAGAAGCCCTGATCTACACCAGCCGCCAATTGATCACCGGTGCGGATGCTGCTTCTTCCCTGCAAATTGGGCAAGTGGTCTCCCAATCCTTAGTGGAAATTGTGCGCAGGTTAAGCGTGAAACCAGCTTGGGTGATCGCTAAGGGAGGCATCACCTCATCGGATGTTGCCACGAAGGGGCTCGAAATTGCCCAAGCACGCGTGCTGGGGCAGGTTTTGCCCGGCGTTCCGGTTTGGCAAGCAGGGGAGGGCAGCCGTTGGCCGGGCATGGTTTACGTCGTCTTCCCTGGCAATGTTGGGGGAGCGCAATCGATTGCTGAGGTGGTGGAGATGCTTTCGAAGCAGCGTCAACGCATGGGGTGAGGGGAGTGCCCTCACCCCCGACTCCTATCCCAGTGGGCGAGGGAGGTGCCCTCACCCTCGACCCCTCTCCCAGTGGGCGAGGGGAGTAGGACTCACCCCTCCAGCGAGAATGGAAAAATTAACCGCAAGATTTCTGTCATCTGTGTTATTTGCGTTTCTTCTCAGCTCAAACGCCGGATAAAGGCTAAAATCTTTTCGGCAATCAGTTCTTTGTCGTAATCCAGCGTGGCGACGTGGTAAGAATTCTCCAGCCAGATCAATTCCTTATCGCTTGAACCTAAATGCTCGTAGATAAACGGGGCATTGTCGGGATGTACAACGTGGTCATCGCGAGATTGGAAAACTATCGCTGGGCAGGTGATGGCGCCGAGCAAATCGCGGGTGGCACCCATCAGGGCATAGATTTGGCGTACAGCAGGTACCGGCACAACAGGATAGACCAACTCGGTGATGCCGGGCTGTTTGATGTCTGACCCGACACCGGGAACCGTAGCGGGCAAGTTACGACCGAAAGCCAAGCGGGCAAAGTCAGGGTTCTTCAAGAAAAGAGCGCCATTGATTGGGGCTGTGCCGCTGAAAACGTCAGAATACATGCCAGCCATGTACAGGGAGAGCGTGCCGCCCATGGATAAGCCGGTGATAAACAGCTTCTTGCAACGGGCTTGCAGAGTCTCCATGGCTTCTTCAACGGAGCGAATCCAATCCTCGGCGGTGCTGCGCGCCATGTCATCCGGGTGTGTGCCATGACCCTTCAGGCGCGGTCCGATGACGGTAAAGCCGCCTTTCTCTGCCAGATATTGGCCGATAAAGCGCACACTCTGCGTGGTGCCGGTAAAACCGTGTGAGACCAAGACGCCGACTTCGTTGCCCTCAAAGAAGAATGGCTCAGCGCCAGGCATGATAGGGTAGGTTTCCATTTTGACCTCCTTCTCTAAAATCGTTTTCTATTATAACTATTCTCGAACGGATCGGGGGGTGCACTGGAGTTCTGAGTCTTGAGTTCTGGGTTGTGAGTCCCTTGTTGATCTCGACGAACTACCCATTCTCAACTAGATAAGGATAACCGACAATCGCTTACGAACCACTCCACCCATAACGCATAACTCAGGACTCAAAACTCGCATTGGAGTTCTGAGTTGTGAGCCTCTTGTTCATCCCAACGAACTACCCATTCTCAAGTTAGATAAGGATACCCGACAACTGCTAACGAACCACTCCACCCATAACGCATAACTCATGACTCAAAACATACCTAGTATCCTCTAACGGATCGTGGGGGTTGCAACGAATTGGAAATCTGCATTGTATATCCCCAAGTCCACTCTTTCAGTATCCTCTAACGGATCGTGGGGGTTGCAACTCTTTAGCTAATGAATAAGCGTCTTCAATATCCTCCTTTCAGTATCCTCTAACGGAT
>JAOAHK010000277.1 GCA_026415275.1 Anaerolineales bacterium | reverse complement strand
CGACGAGTGGTATCAGGAAAGTGACTGTTGCCTCCGTCGATCAGAATATCTCCTGGCTCTAGATGCGGCAACAGTTGGTCAATCAGATCGTCAACTGGCTTACCCGCTTTGACCATCATCAGCAACCGCCGTGGACGCTCCAAATTGGCGACTAGTTCGGGAATGCTTGCAAAGCCACCGATTTGTTTCTCTTGCGCTTGATCAGCTAAGAATTGCTGGGTTCGTTCAAAGGTTCGGTTATAGACGGCAACTCGAAATCCGTTGCGCTCAATGTTCAAGGCTAAATTTTGGCCCATGACAGCTAGACCAATCACACCAATCTGAAATTTCTGCATAGCCAATACCTCCAACCTGATTATACTCTGCCTGCCCACCTAACAAATCTGGAAGGTCGGAAAAGATAATCTTTCGCTATAATGATATTGACACTTGGGCGAGTGTCATTTTAGAAAGAACAAGCCTGCGGGCTTGTTCTTTATTTTACCCTTCTCAACCTCCTGCGGTATTTGTCAAAAGCGACCATGCATTATTCTGCTCGCAAAATATTTTTTGTATGTGGAAGCTTATCCGCCGATAATCCGTTGTTGCTCAATGATTGTCTTAGGAGAGCATAACTTTACATATTCGAGAACTTTTTCCCAGTAGAAATAGATGGCATCGCTAGGTACTCCAGCAGGCGCATAGGTTACATACAAGACATGGGTGGTTTGTGGGGTAATTGGAGAATATTGATCTTGGCCATAGGGAATTGAACAACATATCTTGTACTCGTCGCGCATAACCATGTCCCCCTTGGGAATTTGTTTTACCGCCCCGCCCATCTGGCAGAAGGTATCGCCCTCGCGGGCGATGTCAATCCACAGCTTATTGGATAGCTTATCGGCATCGTGACTAGCCGTCAAAGCAAAGGTCTCCAATTCTGCCATGAAATTGGCATCAACCAGCGGCGAGACTTGATGGAAATTTTTACCCTTATGCACCAGCGATTCGAGTTGCAGCAGGACATGATAGGTTTTATCGAAGCGTTTGTAATAGCGCACATAAGCATCCATAACAGGTAAACGGATCAGCTCGGCGCGGCTGAGATGCCCGTAGCGGTGACGTAAGGATTCGGCTAAGAATCGCTTCCGTTCTTCGAGTGCTGGGCAGGGGCGCTGATTTTCTACTTGAGAGAGTTCTAAGAGTCCGATTTGAGCTGCGGGATGGGTCGATTGCCATTCGGGTGTGGTTTCAAGAAGTAGCATGACTGGTCTCCATAATGATAATACTCGGTGGAGTATATCTTAATCCATGCAAATGCTCTGGCTAAATGGGAAGGATCATAATTGAAATTCATTCGCATCGAGGCCGTGAGCCAATCCGGCTCATCTAACTAACCTCTGTAAGCTCTTAACCCTTTTCTGAATGCCGACTGACCTTCAATCACTCCTTGTCTTTATCAGCAATCCTTAATCAGTGCAATCTTATCTTAGGGTATAATCGCCAAGCTACGAAATATACAATGGTGCAAGTCGATGGCTGGAAAAGCAGTGAGATTGGCACATTTCAATTTACGGAGGCTTTTGTGGAACGTTATTTAGATGTTGCCTTGATCATCGTCTCGATCGCCCTAATTGCCAGCGTGATTCTGCAAAGCAAAGGGGCTGGCTTGGGCGGATTGAGCGGCGGCGATAGCGGTGGCTTTTTCACCGCGCGGCGCGGGGTGGAGAAAACTCTCTTTCGCCTAACCATTGTGCTGAGCGTGATCTTTGTATTGCTTGCCATTGCGACCGTTATGGTTTCAGGCTAGTGATTGGCTGAAGGATTCTTGGTCAGGTTTACTTTTAGGAGACCATCACGCCTCTTTTCATGAAATCTTTACGTTGGCAATTGATTTTGCTCGGGCTGTCGCTGGTTGCGATTGCTCTGCTGCTTTGGAGTCAACAACCCGCAACCCCGCAAGCGGGAGTGGTAGGTTTACAACCCGTGGCAGGCGGGCTTTATAGCGAAGCGTTGATCGGCAGTTTGGGGCGCTTGAATCCGGTTCTGGATTACTCAAACCCAGTTGACCGCGATGTCGACCGTTTGCTTTACTCAGGTTTGATCCAATTCGATGAACGCGGTTTACCCCAACCCGATCTCGCCGAGTCATGGGGTATCTCTGCCGATGGAAAGACCTATAATTTTTCGATCCGCCCTCAAGCGGTTTGGCACGATGGTAATCCCGTGACCAGCGACGATGTCATCTTTACCGTGGATGCAATGCGCAGTGATGCCTCTCCCTTACCTAACGATATCAAGGAGATGTGGCGTCAAATCCAAGTTGTGGCGCTAGACGAAAAGACCTTGCAATTCCGTCTGCCAGCAGCCTTTGCCCCCTTCTTGGATTATCTGACTTTTGGCGTTCTGCCCAAACATCTTCTGGGTGGCACCAGCGTAGAAGCCATGCAAAGTGCCCCGTTTAACTTACAACCGATTGGTAGTGGTCCTTTTCGATTTCAACGCTTTCTCAGTGAGGAGGGACGAATCGTAGGAGTATCACTGCAGGCCTTCGAGCAATACTATCATGGGCGACCATACATCGACGAAGTGATCTTTCGCTATTATCCCGATGCACCTTCTGCCTTAAACGCATACCGGGCTAAAGAAGTATTAGGTATCAGTCGGGTTGATGATACGATTCTGAAAGAGGTGCTTACTGAAGTGGGGTTGAACCTCTATACCGCTCGTTTGCCGGCTTTGACGATCCTCTTTCTCAACCTTGACCATCCCGATTTGCCTTTCTTCCAAGACGCCAGCATCCGCCGCGCTTTGCTGATGGGGCTCAACCGTCAGCGCATGGTCGATCAACTGCGCAATGGGCAGGCGATTATTGCCGACAGCGTGATCCTGCCCGGTACCTGGGCTTATTACGAGGAGAGTGAGCGCGTTCCCTATAATCCCGAAGAGGCGTTGAACCTGATCAAGAAAGCTGGTTATACTTTCCCAGCCGAGGGTGGGGAAGCGCGAGAAAAAGAAGGTGTGGCTTTGCGCTTTGAGTTGGTCTATCCCGATGCGCCGGGCTTTGGCGAACTGGCTGAAAACATTGCTCAAAGCTGGGCAAAATTGGGCGTGCAAGTCACCCCCAAGGGGGTGCCGTTCGAGACCTTGATGAGCCAATATTTAGAGCCGCGCAGCTATCAAGCCGCCTTGGTCGAGTTAAATTTCACTCGCTCACCCGACCCCGATCCCTATCCCTTCTGGGATCAAGCCCAGATCGCCGAAGGGCAGAACTATGCCCAGTGGGATGACCGCCTAGCCAGTGAATATCTAGAAAAAGCGCGCATCACCAACGATTGGGGAGAACGCGCCCGTTTATACCGCAACTTCCAAGTGCGCTTTCTGAGCGAACTGCCCGCCCTGCCGCTCTTTTACCCCGTTTATAACTACGCCGTGGATGACACCATCCAGAACGTGCGCATTGGGCCCTTATTCGACCCCACCGACCGCTTCTTGAACATCCTGAGCTGGTACGTGCGCGCCCAACGCCCACAGGGGGTAATTGAAATGACGCCCACGCCGTGAAAGCGAGCAGAAGAATTTAATGCTTTCTCCGATAGAAGCGGATAAACTCACTCACTTTTTTGACCTATTTGAGGTTAGAACGGGGTTGCGAAACGATACAACCCCGAATTAGCTGACGGAGAAGTGGAAAAAGCCTTAATCCGTGAGGCGGCATATGGGCGATGCAGGAACTTTTTGTAAATCTTACTAGATGATTTAGACGGGGTTCCGTATAAAGAAGTCAGACAATCACAAAATGTGGAGTCCGTTTGATTGTTTGCTGGCTCTGCTGAAATGCAGCATTTTGCTTTCCGTAACTTAAGCAGTGAAGGAGTTGAGTCTTGAGAAAAGCTATTGTGGTTGAACACATCACCCAAGATGGAGTTATTCAAGCCGTAGGCAGACTGAATGCCCAACCTTGACGAGCTGACAACTTAGTCCATTGTTGCCGCGCAAGCCATTGACACAAAATGTTGTATATTCATAACAATCATAACAAGGATATAGAACCA
>JAOAHK010000276.1 GCA_026415275.1 Anaerolineales bacterium | reverse complement strand
CAAGGAGTCTTGGGTGATCCTTTTACTCCTTATGGTCACGTGGACTGGATGCGCAATGTCTCAGCCGTCACTGCTGCTTGTATGTTGGTTCGCAAAGACGCCTTCTGGGAGATCGGTGGATTCGACGAGCGATTCCAATTAGCATTTGGTGATGTAGATTTCTGCCTGCGCCTCCGAGATGCCGGCTATCGCATCGTATATACCCCAGATGCCTGCCTGATCCACCACGAGGGCAAATCGAGAGGAAAACGCATCCCACCTCAGGACATTCAGGTAAAAGCGGAATACTTCTTGCAAAAAGTGTCTGAGGGCGATCCTTACTACCATCCCACTTTATCCCGCGCTTGGCGCGTTCCCGCTCTCCGTTGGCGCTGGGAACAAGACCCCGTTGAGCGGCTGAGAAAGATTATTCACTATTACGGTTAAGACCGCCGCTTTAGATCACTTTTGCGTTATACTCGTTCTATCCTTTCCCTCGATGGGGTGAACGGTCGTTATGGAGCATCCATCCGACTCGCTTTCAATTTGTATTGTCTCTTACCAAACCTGCGAATTTCTAAAGCGGTGTTTGGCTTCAATATTTGCTCATCCTCCCCGCCGCCCGTTCGAGCTCATTATTGCCGATAACGGTTCTACGGATGGCACCCCAGACCTCTTACGCAATGAATTTTCTCAAGTGAAACTTATTCAGAATCCCTACAACCTCGGTTATACCGCAGCGATGAACCAAGCATTAAGGCAATCAAAAGGGGAGTACTTGATTCAACTCAATCCGGATACCGAAGTGTACGAAGGAGCTTTTGACATCCTCGCTGATTTCCTTGAAGCCCATTCCGATGTGGGAATCTGTGGGCCAAAAGTCTTGAACCCCGATGGAACGCTGCAACGTCCTTGCCGGCGAGGTGAGTCAACACCTCTAGCGGTTATTGCGCACTTTAGCGGTTTGGATCGGTTGTTTCCCAAAAATCAAAAATTGGCTCAGTATTGGATGAGTTATCGGGGAGAGGACGAAATTCACGAGGTGGCGGGTGTTTCTGGCTCTTGTATGATGATTCGACGGGCAGTAGTTGAACAAATCGGTTATCTGGACGAACGCTTTTTTGCCTATCAGGAAGATGCTGATTATTGCTTTCGCGCCCGACAGGCAGGTTGGAAAGTCGTTTACGTCCCTACTGCAAAAATCTTGCATTATGGTGGGGTCGGAGGGTCACATGTGGAACCCTATCGCTCGATTCTCGAATGGCATCGCTCATATTGGAATTATTATCGCAAGAACCTAGCTCACAATTATCCTAGCTGGTTCAATGCTTTCTATTACTTGCTGATGGGGGTGAAATTGGGCACGTCGCTGGCATTGCAAGCGCTAAATCTCGGTCGTTTTTCGAAACGAAATGTAAAAATTCAGCAGCGTAGCTAGCCATATCAACACTCGCCAAAAACTCTGCGGGGTAAGCTTGTCGAAACCTGCCCTCACCTCCAACCTCTCTCCCAACGGGCGAGAATAGAGTACCCGCTCACATGACTCACTGCATCCCTTTAGGTTGTGCAGCGAGCGCCAACGAGCGTGTTGAACTCTACCCTCACCATTGGCCCCTCTCCCGCAGGGTGAAGGGAGCAGCCTTTTTTGAAATCCCTAAAATACAATAACTTCCCCTCCCCACATCGATTACAATTAACTCAACCACCGATCGGGAGAGATTCATGCACTTGAGCCATCTCAAATATCTGCTGCTGACCATGCGCCCGCGCCAGTGGGTCAAAAACGGCGTTCTGTTCGCAGCCATTGTCTTCGACCGACAGTTGAATCCCGCGCACATCCCAGAGATCATCCGCACCACGCTGGGATTTCTTGTTTTTTGCCTCATCTCCGGCTTGGTGTATCTGATCAACGACCTGATGGATGTCGAAGCCGACCGCAAGCACCCACAGAAACGACAGCGCCCGATTGCTGCTGGAAAACTTCCCTCGAATATCGCCCTCGGATCAGCGATCTTACTGCCATTGTTGATTTTTCCCTTCTCCTATTGGCTTTCTCCGGCCTTTGCGTTGGTGGGTCTTGGCTATTTTGTCTTGAACTTGGCTTACTCTAAATGGCTCAAGCATATCCCCTTAATTGATGTCTTTGCCATCGCCGCCGGCTTTGTGTTGCGCGTCGCCGCCGGAGTGGTGCTGATTCAGGTGGCGCGCTTTTCCCCTTGGTTGTATGTGGTCACGACTCTGGGATCGTTATATATTGGTTTCGGTAAACGCCGCGCCGAATTGGCCGTGCTTGCCGAAGATGCCTATAACCATCGGCGTGTTTTGGATGGCTACACGATTCCCTTGTTGGATCAGTTGATTACCATCGTTTCGGGAGCGACGATCATCGCCTATAGTCTCTACACCTTCTCGGCGCCCAATTTACCCGATAATCATGTGATGATGTTGACCATCCCCTTTGTGATCTACGGCATCTTTCGTTATCTCTACCTGATTCAAGTCAAATTGAGCGGTGGCGCGCCGGAAGATGTGTTGCTCTCCGACCGTCCCCTGCAATGGACGATCGTTCTCTGGGGGTTATCGGTGATCCTGATCTTTTACGTCTATTAACCGATGCCAGCCTTCACCGCTCAAGCCCCGGCAAAGATTATCCTCTTCGGCGAACATGCCGTTGTCTATGGCCGCCCGGCAATTGCTGTGCCGGTGACCGCATTGCAAACCCGCGCCATCGTGCGCGCCGATCCACACGCTTCGCACGGGCAGGTGCATTTGCTTGCCCCGGCGGTTCAACTCGACGCATGGCTGGATGAGCTTGAGCCCAACCACCCCCTGCGACGGGTGGTCGAGTTAACCGCCCAAGAGCTCGGCGCTGCTTATATCCCGGCTTGTCAGATTACGATACAGTCTACCATCCCGGTCGCCTCCGGCTTAGGTTCGGGGGCAGCCGTCTCGGTGGCGGTTATCCGCGCCTTGGCTGCCTATCTGGGAAGAGCGTTGCCTGATGAAACTGTATCCGCCATTGCGTATGAAGTGGAAAAGATTCACCATGGCACTCCCTCTGGTGTAGATAACACGGTAATTGCCTTGCGCAAAGCGGTCTTTTTCGCGCGTGGGCAACCGATCCAGCCCTTGCGCGTTGGACGTCCTTTTCTGTTGCTGATTGCTGACAGCGGCATCCCTAGCCCAACCGCCCTCACTGTTGGAGAAGTGCGCTCCGCCTGGCAGCAAAACCCTACCCACTACGAAGCTCTCTTTGACCAAATTGCAGCAATTGTGGTTCAGGCGCGTTCTTTGATCGAGAATGGAAGCTCCGATCACCTTGGAGACTTGATGAATCGCAATCAGACACTTTTGCGGGAGCTAGGCGTCTCTTCGCCTGAGTTGGAGCGTTTGATCCATGCAGCGCTGCGCGCGGGGGCTTTGGGTGCCAAACTCAGCGGGGGTGGTCGCGGTGGAAACATCATTGCACTGGTAAGTGAAGTAAACGCTCCCGTTGTCGCCCAATCTCTCGAAGAAGCCGGCGCAAAAGGGGTGATTCGTACCACTGTGCAGTAAAATACTCTCATTTTGAGATGTAGCTCGGAGTGCGGGCGTGCTTACTTGCGCAATACTGTCAACGAATGAGGAATGAATAAACGAATGCGGCTGAAAGTATGAATAAACCTATTTCACCGTTGATCTTTCTCAAACTGGGTGGTTCGCTGATCACCGATAAGCATCGCCCTTATACGCCACGTTTGGAGGTGCTACGCCGCTTAGCCGAGGAAATTGCCGCAGCGCGAACCGCAAACCCGGCATTGCGTCTAGTGGTCGGTCACGGCGCTGGGTCGTTTGGGCATGTGCCAGCAAAGCGCTATGGCACGCGCCAAGGAGTGCACACATCCGAAGAATGGTTGGGTTTTGCCGAAGTTTGGAAAGAAGCCGCAACTCTCAATCGCTTGGTAGTAGATGCCTTGCTCGAAGCAAAGCTGCCGGTCATCTCCTTGCCCCCCTGCGCCGCCGTGACCGCCGAAGATGGACGGGTGGTAGTTTGGGAGCTTTACCCCATCTGCGCAGCTTTACAGGCTGGCTTCTGTCTCTTATACACATCT
>JAOAHK010000275.1 GCA_026415275.1 Anaerolineales bacterium | reverse complement strand
ATATGCGGGTCAGCAAGAGAATTCATCTTGAAGATCAAATGGGCTTTTTTGCCATTTTGGGCGTGCTGAATTTCCCGATAGATTAATTCCTCCATCTTTTGGCGCAAATTAACCGGCGAGACGAGGAATTTTAGGTACTCTTGTTTGGTTGAATAGCCGGTGAGATAATTGAATAAGTCCGTGGCATCGATGCTCATTTGCTCATCACAGGTGAGGATGCCAATATCTTCATAGATTTGAGCAGTAACTGCATTGTAATTCCCAGTGGCGAGATGAAGATAACGTCGGATACCGTCCCGTTCTTGCCGGACAACCATGGTAACTTTGCAGTGGGTCTTCAAACCGACCAAACCGTACACAACATGAGCGCCAACCTGTTCCAAACGTTGTGCCCACTCGATGTTGCTCTCTTCGTCGAAGCGGGCTTTGAGTTCCACGAGTACCGCAACTTGTTTGCCATTCTGAGCGGCTTCAATCAATGCTTCCACCACGGGTGAATTCTTCCCAACCCGATAGAGGGTTTGTTTGATTGCCATGACGTGAGGGTCACGAGCGGCGGTCTGGAGAAATTCGATAACGGGGAGAAAGGAATCATAAGGATGATGCAGCAGGATGTTTCCTTCGCGAATGCGCCCAAAGATCGACGCGTTCTGATGTGCTTGTAACAAACGTTTGGGGAGGTGGGGCTTGTATGGGGGGAATTTCAGCTCAGGTGCATCAACTTCGTCATAGATTTGTTTCAAGGCGGAGAGAGCGAGGGGTTGTCCGATGGAATAGACGTCAGTAGGTTTGCACTCAATGTTTTCAACGAGAAGATCGCGGATGTTCTTGGGCATCTCGCCATCAATTGCCATCATCACCACCGAGCCAAATTTGCGCGAGAGCAGGTTTTCTTTCATGGTTTCTAAAAGATCATCTGCCTCTAACTCTTGAATTTCAATATCAGCATCGCGGATGACTCGGAAGGGATGGACTTCGATGACGTCTAAACCCGGGAAAAGCTGACTGAGTTGCGCAGCGATCAATTGGTCTAACCAAATGTAGTAATAATGTTTTACGGATTTGTTTGATTGGGCACTCTTAACACTATGTCGCCCAACTGGCAGGAGGGGCGGGAGCAGGTTGGGCACTTTGACTCTGGCAAACTTCTCGCGTCCTTTTTTGTCATGGATAACAACAGCGAGGTTGGTGCTCAAATTGGAGATATGAGGAAATGGGTGTCCAGGGTCGAATGCCAGCGGGGTGAGTATCGGAAAGACAACATGGAAGAAGTATTCATCGGCGCGCTTTCGTTGAGCTTCCGTAAGCTTGTGGTAGTCCATGATATGGATTCCATTGTCGTTCAAAGCTGGCAGAAGTTCTTTTCGGTAGAGGCGTTGGGCGATACGGTATAGCTCTAAAGATCGTTTTCGAATCGCAATTAACAGCTCTCTCGGAGTTAGACCATCTGGCATGAAATCGAGTACTTGGAGCTCAACTTGTTCGCGAATCCCGGAAACGCGCACCATGAAGAATTCATCCATGTTCGAGCCAAAGATCGAGAGAAACTTAAGCCGTTCCAGCAGTGGATGGTTTGGATTTTCAGCTTCCTCTAAGACCCGCCGTTGGAATTCTAAAAGGCTGAGCTCGCGATTGATATATACATCAGGTGTGAGAATAATTTCGTCTGCCATTTTCCCAAGCTAAGACATGGCAATCATTTGCGCCGGGGTAATTAACCATTCCAAAGTTGCATAACCGGCAAAATCCAATTGAGAGAGAGTTAGACAGCAAAGCCCACCCTTTTTCATGATGATGCTGGCTGCGGCGTTTCCACACAACAAAGCGCCGATCAGTTCGCTGAGATAGGGTTCATGGCCAACGCAGACAACGTTGGCTGCGTTGGGGTATTGAGCAGAGATTTCCTCAAAAAGAGCTTGTGGGTCGCCAAACGGAGTAAGGTTTTCGCTGAAAACGAGTTGGTTTTTATTCAACTTCAACTCTTCACAAAAAATCTCCGCAGTTTGGCGAGCACGGGTGTAGGGGCTGGAAACAACCAGATCGAAGGTCAAACGCAAGCGCTGAATCCCCGCGCACACACGCCGAAATTTGTCTTTGCCTTCCTTGGTCAGGGGACGCAGACTGTCATCTGGGTATTTGACGGGATCGCGTAGATCAGCAATGGCATGCCGTAAGAGATAGAGTTTCATCGATATCCTCTCGACTCAAAACAGGTTCAGAAGAACCGTGTTTATTCGGGTTGAATTTCTTGAGCCAATTCGCTCTTCTCCTCCGTCTCAGGGGCAGATGGCTGGGGCTTGCGCCTCACTTTTTTGGGTGCTGGAGGAGAAACGGCTGGTTCTTCCCAAGGGAAGGGCTTGGTTGGGGATTGGCGCCAGAACTGGAAAAGTTCGTCCTTCTTTTCCATATACGCTTGAATGGTTTGAGTGTGCTGATTTTGGTAGTACGCTACGGCATCGTTGAGTTTGCGGCCGTTTTTCTTGCCGGCAAAGGTGTTCAGGGTGGAGAGCAGCACTTCAACGTCTTGGATGTTTCCCATCAGGGTTTGATAATCGTGCATCGTGCGCAAGTTTTCTTCGGGAAAATTCGGGATAAAGGGGTATATGCATTCCACCATGTAGCGAAACTTCTTGAAACGCACCCGCACGCGATGGATGGTTGGAGGGATATTCGGGTCAATCCGTTTGAAGCGTTTCAAGACACTGGCATAAACATCATCCAGAGTTTGAAAAAGATTGTCTGTAAATGCCGTATCCTCTTCAAATTTTTGCATGGCTTTTTGCACCCCTGTCAAGCGTTTTTCAAGAGCGTTGAGTTTATAGGTCTGGACGTTTTTCGCTGCAGCTTGAAGCAGACTTTTTTCCCGTTTGGCAAGGAATTTCTGGAAATTTGCTAGGGTAGGAAGTTCCTGCACCCTCTGCCCAACTTCCAAAAGCATCACTTGGGTATCCCGTAAGTCATCATAGCTATCCAATTGATCTTTGAAAGCCAGCAACAGTTTTTGCACTTGCGCGTTGGGATAAAGGATGCCAATCAGGTCAATGAGCGCTAATAAACGGCGCGTTGCTACGCGCAGGTCATGTACGGCTTCTTCGGAAAACTCAGCCCGACAGCGAGCAAGTTCTTGATTGTACTTCTCCCAACGGCCTTGTAAGGAAGTCGAGAGTTGTTCTGTGATAGATAGTTTAGTTTCCATTCCACACCTCCACGGTCAGTTGAACGCCAAAAACATCTTGGAACAAGGATTTTCTCTTTTCGATCCACCATTTCTCCAAAAGGAGGGGATCGGGACTAACCAATATCAATCTCCATTTGCTATCTTCTTTTTCTAAAATCAGATCCTGAAGGCGGGCGGTATGGCTGATATCTAGCGCATCGGCAAGTTCCATCAAGGCACATAATTTTGAAACTGTGGCGCGGTCATTTTGGGATAAGGACTTGAAAACTTCATCCGGCGTAGAAAATGAGTCTTTGCGGTGATACCGAACCACAGTGGCAAGAATTTCTTGTTCCTGAGGAGAAAGTCCGACTAAAGGGGTGTTCATCAAAATGTAATAGCCATGCTTATCGTGGTCGATGGTGTTGATGAAGTGTCCAATATCGTGCAAGAGAGAGGCGGCTTCCAGGATGAGCAATTCTTTTTCGGTTAAATTGTGCAAGGAAAGCGATTGCAAGAAGAGCCGACTGGCAAAGTTTGCCACGAACCGTCCATGCTCCTCATCGAACTTATATTTTTGTCCTAGTTTAATTGCAGAAGTAAATACCTGTTCGCGGCGGGGTTTGGGTGGACCTCGGAATGCCGTTCCTAGTTCCAGCAGCAAACCATCTTTTAATCCGATTGCGGGGGTTAGAACTTCTTTTACTTTTGCCACGCTGGCGATCATGCGCAGAACGACGGCGGCAGGGAGCAAAACATCTGCGCGATCAGGACGTAAATGTAGTTTTTGCACCCGCTCTTCCAGTGACAAGCGGTTGAGCATTTCGATCAGTTTTTCAATTGCGCTCAAGGTGATACAATCTTCTCGCTCCCCCTTGAACAGGCGTTTGTACAATCGTCCCATTTCTTCAGCGTTGCCGCCTGTGGCAATGCACAAGTC
>JAOAHK010000274.1 GCA_026415275.1 Anaerolineales bacterium | reverse complement strand
TAAGAGACAGGGTTAGAGTAAGCGATGTAAAGAACGGGATAAGCATCGGTTGCAGTTGCCGCAATGTCTGGGATCGCGTAGGTCAATGCCAGCAAGATGACATAACCGACAACAGCCGAGACAGCCACCGAGAGGAAAACACCCCAAGCGCTGTTCAAACGAGCCATCACGGTCTCTTCTGCCACATGTGCTGACGCATCATAACCTGTGAAGGTCCACTGTGCTTGGAGGAAAGCAAGCACAAACACAAGGGCAAATGGTGCAGCACGGTATAGGTTTTCCAATCCCGGGATCAGGCTAAACAGCGGCGAGCGCAATACTAGATTGCCCACGACCAACGCCGGGCCAACCGTTCCATCTGGAAACTCTGCCGAGGAGGCATCGAGTGGATTGACGGTTGTAACTGCTGTGAAACCAAAGGAGAAGGGTTGGTGGGTCTTTCCAAAGAAGAACAACAGGATGGCAATGATCGCCACACCACCGATGTGCCAATAGACACTAAAATCGTTGAGCAACGCAGTCAGCCGAATGCCAAAGGCGTTGATCAAGATCTGTGGGATCATGATGATCACCATCACGAACAGGTAGAAGCCCCAAGAGTCGGCGGTTCCAAATAGAGGCACTGGCGCATCGGCTGGGATGCCTAGCATACGGACAACCATACCAACGATGTAAATTGAGGCAGCGATATCAATTCCAGCGGTGATGGTAATCTGCCCCAGCATATTGAGCCATGCGGTCACCCACGCCCAACGCTTGCCACCCAAACGGTGTGCCCAGTAATAGAGACCACCAGCAGTTGGGTAAGCGGAAGCCAACTCTGCCATCGAGGCTGCTACGGTGAGCGTGAAAAGCGCCACAATTGGCCAACCCACTGTGTTGATAATCGGCCCGGCGAATCTTAAGCCATACCCATAGAGGATCATGGCACCGGTCAAAATTGAAATAATTGAGAATGAAATAGCAAAGTTCGAGAATCCCCCCATTTCACGGAACAATTGTTGGGCATAGCCCAGTCGGTGCAGGTCTTTCACATCCTGCTTAATGATCTCCTCTCGAGATTTGCCTTTTAGATCAGCCATCGTAGGTACTCCTTATAATTAGAATAATTTTGGAATAATGGACAGTACCCGAAGTAAAACGTCAAATCAATCGTCCTCCTTCTACCACCTCCTTCCCGAGTCAGATTAGAGTTCCCGCCCAGTTTCACCACCGGTTTGGGATGGGGTTTCCTGCATTGATATATCTCTTCCCCACCTGAACCGGAAAGGCTACAAATCTAGCTACCTGACACAATCATTTTGTTACCATCCATAGCGTAAAAACTGCAGATGGTTGATAAACTGCCAGGTTCTCGCTTGAACTAAGAGCTGTTCACGAACCCCCGAATTCGATATTAATTTGTTAAGGTACCTCTCCTGTTAAAGCAACCGCTTCGCTTCGCTGACAACCCGTTCTACTGTGAAACCTAGTTGAGCAAAAACCACTTTATCGGGAGCAGAAGCTCCAAATCGCTCCAAACTAACAATGCTCGCTCTTGAAGGTAGATACTTATACCAACCCAAACTCACACCGGCTTCAATTGCAACCGTTGGCACATCCCATAACAAAACCGATTGNTGGTACTCTTTGGGTTGCTGATCGAACAATTCAAAACTGGGCATCGAAACAACGCGAGCAGCTATTCCTTCTTTAGCGAGTTGTTCTCGCGCTCCAAGGGCTAAACTCACCTCAGAGCCGGTTGCCAAGAAGATCACTTGAGGTTTTCCGTCTTCGGCTTCAGCGAGGATATATGCTCCACGCTCCACGCCTTTGCCATCCTTGGTTACAATTGGCACTCCTTGACGGGTGAGCAAAAGTGCAGTAGGACCTTCTTTGCGTTCCAGAGCGATTTTCCATGCAATTGCAGTCTCGTTGGCGTCTGCTGGACGGATCACGACCAAGTTAGGCATCGCTCGGAGCGCCATGGCATGTTCAACCGGTTGATGAGTCGGTCCATCTTCTCCCAAGCCAATGCTATCGTGAGTGAAAACATAGATCACGGGCAAGCCCATCAATGCCGCCAGGCGAATAGCGGGACGCATATAATCTGAAAAGACTAAAAAAGTGCCTCCATAGGGACGAAAGCCATGCAGGGCTAAACCGTTCATGATTGTCCCCATCCCATGTTCGCGCACCCCGAAATGGATGTAAGTTCCACCAAAATCGCCACGCTTGATGATTTTCGCATCCTTCGGCTTGGTATTGTTGCTAGGCGTTAGGTCTGCTGACCCACCCACCAAAGTCTCCAAATGGGGTGCAATGGCTTCTAAGACCTTGCCCGAAGCAACGCGCGTCGCTAAGGGTTTATCGGCTGGGAATTGTGGTAGGACTTGCTCCCACCCCAGAGGAAACTCACCGTTCATAAAACGCTGTAATTGTTGCGCCTCCGAAGGGAATTGTTTCTGATAACGCTCCCATAATGACTCCCACTGCTGTTGGGCTTCTTTTCCGCGTTCTTTGACTTGATCGACATAAGGTTTGATCTCAGGTGGCACATAGAAAGCTGGTTCAAGCGGCCAACGATATACTTTTTTGGTCTTTAAGACATTTTCTTCACCCAATGGCGCACCATGCACACCAGCATCATCCTGTTTGGGGCTTTTATATCCAATATGAGTGCGGCAGGCAATAATGGACGGCTTCTCCCTTTCTTCCAGAGCTGCTTTCAATGCTCTATCTATTGAGGCAAAATTATGCCCATTTGCTCGCTGGGTGTGCCATCCATAGCCTTTGAAACGGGTGAGAACATCATCACTAAAAGCCAATTCTGTTGGACCGTCGATCGAAATGTGGTTGTCATCGTAGAATACAATCAACTTCCCTAAACCCCAATGCCCAGCTAAAGATGCGGCCTCATGTGAAATCCCCTCCATTAGATCGCCATCCGAAGCCAAGACAAATGTGTAGTGGTCAATAATGGGAAAATCTGGCTTATTGAAGCGCGCAGCTAGCATCCGCTCAGCAAGAGCAATGCCAACAGCTGTCGAAATTCCCTGCCCCAATGGACCAGTGGTCATTTCCACACCGCGTTCGGGGTCGTATTCTGGGTGACCAGGGGTGGCACTCTCCCATTGGCGGAAGCGCTGCAGTTCTTCTAACGGCATGGGGTATCCAAAGATGTGTAGCAGAGAATAAAGGAGCATAGAACCATGGCCGGCAGAAAGAATAAAGCGGTCGCGATTGAACCACTTCGGATCAGCCGGGTTATGCTTGAGGTAATGTCCCCACAAAACAGTAGCAATATCAGCCGCTCCTAAAGGCAAGCCTGGATGACCGGAATTTGCTTTCTGGACGCCATCAATCGAGAGCATGCGGATGGTCGTTGCGACAAGTTGATCAAGTTTGGTGTATTCAGTCATTATCCCTACCCAAATACTTTCGTTAAGAATGTTCGTTTTTGGTCAAAGACCACAATTTTCACTTTTCAACCTTAATCCCCTCTCCAGCGATGGAGAGGGGATTACAAGGAGTTATAGGAGGCGGTTATGCTGGCACTTTATTTCCTAAAACAATCTTCATCCTTTCGCCAACATACTCTTCCAAACCAATAGAAGCTTTGGCGAAGGCTTCCGCGGTCGCCACGGTTGCTGGATGGTCGTTAAATTCCGTGATTTCCAACCCATTTGGATCCATTGCTTGGATTGCATATGGAATCTTAGTGAGTTTATTCATCACTTCGGCGGGAATCTCTTCGCCAATCCGATTGGAAAATTGCAAGTCATTGCATCTTTGCCACAAGGGCTCCAAGACATAAGGCGGCATGGTATAGACAATTTCCCCACCGGCAATCATCTCAATATCCCAGAAGCGATGGCGGCCAAACATGGTCGGGCCATCGCGCATTGAACACGCCAGCAGTTTACTGGCATAGCCGCCTTCGGTCAAAAGACGATAGGCCTTGCGGAAGACGTGAATGCCGAACCAGTGTTTGTCTTGCCAGGTGAGCGTAATCCCGCGGCGCGCAGCCTGAACATCTAACTCTGGGTTTTCAGTCAAACGACCGATCATCATCGTAATTACCGCGCGCCATTTACTCATATCCACTCCGTTTTTCTTGGCAATTTCGATGCCTTC
>JAOAHK010000273.1 GCA_026415275.1 Anaerolineales bacterium | reverse complement strand
AATTCAACCATTGGCCACTCCGCAAGGGCTTCGGCTGCTGGAATTAAGTACCGATACCAATTACCAGCTTGAAAAGCCTCCTGCAACTTCCGTAATGGGATCGCATCCCGCAACGTGAACTTACCGCTCTTAGTTCGTCTCAATCCGATCAAGTGAGCACCACACCCTAATTCTCTTCCTAAATCATTCGCTAGGGATCGAACATAGGTTCCCGATGAACAATACACATCTATAACCACTTCTGGTGGAGCCCATTCCAAAACTTCTAGATGATATACTTGGATAATGCGCGGGGTCAATTCAACTTCTTCACCCTCACGAGCAAAGTCATACGCTTTCTTCCCTTTCACCTTTACGGCAGAATAAGGTGGTGGCACTTGTTCAATCTCACCGACAAACTTTTGCAAAACGCGGTTAAATTCTTCCTCAGTAATATTTTCCCAGGCTTTGGTCTCTGTAATCGATCCTTCTGAATCATATGTATCAGTTGAGCTTCCTAGACGAATTGTTGCTTGATACCGCTTATCGGAAGCTGCCACATACTCGCTCAAACGCACTGCCGGACCAATGAGGACAACTAAAACACCTGAAGCGCGCGGATCGAGCGTTCCAGTGTGCCCTGCACGGCGGATACCCGTCCCCCGTCGTATGATTTGAACAACGTCGTGGGAAGTTAGGCCGATTGGTTTATCTACCACCAATACACCTGAGACGATATTTTTGATATTTGGATCCGAATTCATAGTTTCACCCTGTAATCCTTAAGTTTTCGAGTTCTATTGTCCTCTCCTCAAATGGAGGTAAGTTTTCTCTAGAACAATTTTGTATAGCTCTTCAATTTTTCCTGTAAGCTCTGCTCCAGCAGCTGCAGGATGACCACCACCCCCAAACTCAGCAGCAACTTGTGACACGTCCACACCCGCTACAGCGCGCCAACTGACCTTCACTTTTCCATTCGGTTGCTCTATAAATACAACGCTAATTTTGGCATCTTCAATCGCTGTCAACAGATTAATCATGTCAGCATCATCTTTCCCTGGATACCCAGCTTCAGAGCGATCTTCGTTCGTGATCATCGTCCAAACTAACCCATCCTTCCTTTGCAAGCGGGATAAACCACTGCCCCACATCTTGACTGCTTCAAAGGATTTTTGATACACATTCCGAGCATAGAGTTCGGGAAGATTCGCTCCGAGGTCCATCAATCTCGCCGCCAATCGCAAGACATCCGAGCGCATATTATACGTTCGAAAGCCAATAGTGTCTGTTAAGATACCCATTAACAAGGCATCCGCAACGGGTTTGCTAATCTGGAACCCCCAATCCTCTATGTTCGTTGCGATGATCTCCGCTGTAGCTACTGCTTCAGTATCGATCAAGTTAATTTTGGCATATCCATCATTCGTAATATGATGATCGATGTTAATATCCCACTCAAGATTGTCTCGCCCGAATTGACCCAACCGAGATTTATCCGAACAGTCTAATGAGATCGCCAAATCATAATCTCTTTGAAAACTCCGATTGATTAACTCTGATCCTTCGAGGTGGCGAAATTGAGTTGGAACTTGGTCATCCAAAGCCATCAGAACAGACTTTCCGGCTGCTTTCAAAGCCAAACCAAGTCCGAGCAAAGACCCTATAGCATCTCCATCGGGACGAATATGAGTGACTATCAACAAGCGTTCAGCCTTCTGCAATGCCTGCCTAATTGCCGTACTAGAACGACTGTTCATTGCTCTTTCTGATCATCCGTCTCTTTCTCTGATGTTTCTTCCTCTCGGAGTGTTGCCAGTAATTTTTCAATACGTTCAGCCTTCTCCGGAGTGGGGTCCCAATGAAATCGCAATTTCGGAAAAACGCGCAATTCAATAGTGCGAGCAAGTTCACGGCGCAGATATCCTTGGGCGTGTTCTAAGCCTTCCAGTATCTCTTTTGCCCGCTGTTGTCCTTCAATCGCAGAAACATAGATGTCCGCATAAGATAACTCACGGTCAATGCGAACATCTGTGACATATACACCTGTCAAACGAGGATCGGAAACACCATACAAAAGCAGTTCCGCCAATTCTTCCTTCACCCGCTCGACAATCCTTTCCAACCTTATTCTTGAAACCACAAAACCCTCACCTAGAAGACCTCTTTACTTGTCTGAGCCTTTTCAAAGATATAGCACTCAAGCACATCTCCTACTTGGAAAGCATCAAAACCTTTGATGGCGATGCCGCACTCGAAACCTTGCTTGATTTCACGCACATCCTCGGTAAGATGCTTCAAAGATGAAACTGAACCCTCTCCGACCGTCTCGCCATTTCGGATGATGCGAATGCGAGCATTCCTGCGGATTTCACCATCACGAACATAGCAACCCGCAACGTTACCAACTTTTGAGATTCGAAATATAGCGCGCACTTCGGCATGTCCAAGGATTTTCTCCTTCTCTTCTGGCTCCAACATGCCTTTGAGTGCTTTTTCGACATCCTCTGTCAAGCGATATATAATATCATAAAGTCTTATTGAAACACCTTCCGATTCCGCCATATTCCGTGCGGCAATATCTGCTTGAACATTGAACCCAATTATCACAGCATTTGATGCTGATGCCAACATCACATCGTTTTCGCTGATATTTCCTGTTTCAGCGTGCAGGATATTTATTGCAATTTCCCCTTTACCCAGATCCTTTAATGAATTGATGATCGGTTCTAAAGATCCCTGCACGTCTGCTTTGATGATCAAGCGTAATTCACGGATATCACCGGATTTATATTGATCAAAAAGTTGCTCCAGAGTAACGGCCTTCCTCGTCGTTGACTCAGATTGCTTTGAACTCTGCAATCGTTCAAGAACAATGTTTCTGGCTTCGCGCTCAGATTCCACAACTTCAAACATTTCACCTGCATGAGGCACATCATTAAGCCCCATTACAGATACGGGGGTTGACGGCGAAGCTCTACGCACTTTTTTACCTGTAAAATCAAACATCGCCTTAATCCGCCCATAAGCCGTTCCTGCTAACACGACATCCCCTACTTCTAGAGTGCCATTTTGAACTAACAAAGTTGCCAACACTCCTTTAGCTCGGTCGAGCTTCGCTTCGATAACCGTGCCGATCACCTTACCTTTCGGATTGGCGTGGATATCCAAACTATCGGCGATGAGTAAAATCGCTTCTAGCAAATCATCCAAACCCTTTTTCTGCTTTGCTGAGATGGGCACCACAATCGTATCCCCATCCCAGTCATCTGGAACTAATCCTATTTCAGCGAGTTGTTGTTTCACACGAGCTATATCAGCATTCGGTTTGTCAATCTTATTGATCGCTACTAAAATTGGCACATGGGCTGCCTTAGCGTGAGCAGCAGCCTCTTTGGTCTGCGGCATTACGCCATCATCTGCAGCAACGACCAAGACAACCAAATCCGCTCCCTGCGCACCGCGCGCTCGCATCGCAGTAAACGCAGCATGCCCAGGCGTATCCAAAAATGTGATCCATCGTCCATTATGTTCAACTTGGTAAGCACCGATATGCTGCGTGATTCCACCCGCTTCTCCTTCCGCCACATTGGTGTGCCGAATTGCATCCAATAAGGTTGTCTTGCCATGGTCAACGTGACCTAAAATAGTCACAACTGGTGGACGGCGGACAAGCTGATTGGGGTCTTCCTGCATAATGATGCGCCTCCAAAGCGGTATCTCCCCAAAATCTTCCTTCTTCTCAGCTTCATCCTTTTCTAAAGTGGCTTCATACCCCATCTCTGAAGCCACAATCGCAGCCGTGTCAAAGTCAATTTGCTGGTTAATGTTCGCCATGACACCATTTGCCATCAATTTCTTTATGATGTCAATTGGGCTTACATCGATCACTTTTGCAAGGTCTCGGATTGTTATTGTGGGTGGCAATTCAATTTGTTTTACGCTCTGCCCATTATTGCTCATAAGACACCTCCTTTGAGAGGACCTAGGTTCGCGGCGAGAAGGCAGGCGCAAATTTACAAAAATGCAGCTTGATCTAATTGATCATCTTTGCTTTATTGAGGTAAAGATTGCGCAAACGCCACTAGTTGTTCCCGCTCTTCCGCTGTCAATTGGACTTTCAATGCTTTCGCCAGATTTCCTCTA
>JAOAHK010000272.1 GCA_026415275.1 Anaerolineales bacterium | reverse complement strand
CAGACTCGATTTCTGCGACCCACAGGCGGGAATTTTGGTTTTCCAGCAGTTCATACCGAAAAGCGTTTGCCGGCCAGGGTAAACTAAAGGAGAGGCAATCGATCTGGTGGACAATCCCCAAATCCTCGACCCGCATGGGGCGGATGGTGACTTCCCCATCCAACAAGGGAGAGGTAAGTTTAGGTTGGGATAGGCTCATGAATGTGTAAATAAATCGGGGATAGCGTTGCTGCGTCAGTCACCCTTCCAGCTTGCCAATGTGCCCAACCAATCTCGGCCAATTTACCAGCGCGACGCAGGCAGAGTGAGGGACTGGCAAGCTGAGCGTTCGGGTGGGTGGAAAGGGCTTGTCGTTCGGATGGATCAAACTCGCCACACAGCCAGGTGGGGCGGTCAAGGGTTTCAGCTAACTGCTCGGCGGTGAGAATTTGGTAATCACCTTGAGCTTGCCAAATTCCCTGCTGAAATTCATAGCGGCGCAGGGCAAGCCGTCCCCGCCCAGCGCGTAAAACGGCAATCATCGGCAGTCCCATTGGCGGCTGAGCGGCTGCTAGAATATCCAAACTTGGCACGCCTACCAGTGGCAGCTTTCCGCCCAAAGCTAATCCCTTGGCGAGGGCAATGCCCACACGTAAGCCAGTGAAAGAGCCGGGGCCAATCGCCGTTGCAACACAGGTTAGTTGACGGGCAGTTATCCCCAACCGTTCCAAGGCTTGTTGCAGAGTGGGAGCTAGCTCAACTGTGTGATAATCGCGACTGAACCAAGTGTGTTCGCAGAGAATACTTGCCCCATCATATAAAGCAAGGCTCACCCAATGGGTGGAAGTATCTAGAGCGAGCAATAGGGGTGTTTGGCTACGCATTATGGTACTCCGTAAATTTGGCGACGTAAAAGAGCAAGTAAGCGCAAATAGTGTTCCCCGTTTGCCTTGAATACCATATCGCGCTGTTCGTCGTCCACCCAGCGCAAGGTTGCCCAGAGATTCTCCGCGGGTAAGGCAGATTGAATGCGCTCCGCCCATTCAACAACCAATGGGCCGTTTTCTAGCATCGCCTGAATATCCAAATCCTCTGCTTCGGCAGGTGCATTGAGACGATAGGCGTCAAGGTGATAAAGTTGCTTGCCCTGCGGGTGACGATAGACATTGACCAGCACAAATGTCGGGCTGTTTGCTTGATCGCTTGACCCCCAGCCGGCGGCAATCCCTTGCACTAAAGTGGTCTTTCCGCTGCCTAACTCTCCACTCAAGCAGAGCAAATCTCCTGTCTGGAGCAAGGCGCCGATGCGGAAACCCAAGCGGCGGGTCTGCTCCGGGCTGCGGCTGATAAATTCCATGGATTTGTCATCGAAAATGGGCATGACAATTGGATTATATGCGCCAAGTCTGAGTGACACAAGGTTATGCAATGATTTCCAGCTTTCCGATTGAAACCGATACCCGCTTAAGCCCCACCGACTCAAAAAAGACATCCACAATTTCGTCGTTGTCTTTCAAGTCGCTGTTCAAAACCATCCCTTCGCCCCAGATGGGATGGCGCACACGGTTACCTGGCGAGAACCGTTTTTCGAGGATTGGCGCAGTAGTAGGGGGAAAAACTTTGTTGATTGTAACTCCAATTTCCCTCCCCGAAACACCCAAACGGTCTCTAGAGAGGGTGTGGAACTCCACCAAGGTTGGCGGAATGTCCTCAAGAAAGCGCGACGGGGCTTGCGGTTCGGCATAACCGTAGGCACTGCGTAGTTGAGAATAGACCAAGAAGAGTCGGTCTTTGGCGCGGGTGATACCAACATAGAATAAGCGACGCTCTTCGTACAGTGATTCCTTGTCCTCAAGAGAGCGCGCATGGGGCAGGCTGCCTTCGTTTAGACCCACGATGAAGACAACCCCGAACTCCAAGCCCTTGGCTGCATGAAGGGTCAGCAAAGTTGGCGCATCGTTGCCCTCGGCAAGGGTATCTTGATCCGAGACGAGAGCCACTCGTTCGAGAAAGGCGTCTAACCCTGGCTCACTAAACTCGGCTGCCAGACGGCGCAACTCCATCACATTCTCCCAGCGTTCTTGTCCCTCCGGTGTCCCATCATCCAGATAAGCGCGGTAATCGATGTCGCTCATCACGCGATCCAGCAATTGCAAGGGTGTGGATTGCGTCAATTGCGCCCGCCAGCTTGTCAAGAGGTCGCCGAAGCGGGCAACCGCAATGACGGCACGCTGCGGAAAGACCTCTGAAATGGCGCTTTCGGGTTCGGCGGCAATGGCTAGGAGCGCTTGACCACTGCTCAGCTTTTGTTGTTGCGCGAAGGCGCGCAGGGCAAGGACGGTCTTGTTACCGATGCCACGCGGTGGGGTGTTCAGAATGCGCAACAAACTGACCTCATCGGAGGGGTTGTGAATCACACGCAGGTAGGCAATGAGGTCCTTGACCTCGCGGCGGCCGTAGAAACGTTGTGCCCCCACCAAACGGTAACGCATACCCCGTTGTAAGAAAGCTTCCTCCAAAAGGCGGGATTGGGCGTTTGTCCGATACATGATCGCTACATCGCTGCCGCGTACTTTCTTCTCTTTGAGCATTTGAGCGATGGTCTCCACTACCCATTGCGCTTCATGGGTGTCATCGCGCGCCTCGACCACGCTCACCCGTTCGCCGGCGCCGCGTTCAGTGAACAATTGCTTGGTCGTGCGGTATGGATGCGGCTCGATGACTGCCATAGCGACATCCAGAATCGCTTGGGTCGAGCGATAGTTTTGCTCCAGTAAGATGATTTGAGCGTCAGGAAAATCTTGCTCAAAGCGCAGCACGTTGCGGTAATCTGCGCCGCGCCAGCGATAGATGGATTGGTCGATGTCCCCTACCACAAACAAATTGCGATGAAAGGAGCTTAGGTGGCGCACCAAGACATATTGAGCTTGGTTGGTATCCTGAAACTCATCTACTAAAATATGTTCAAACAGGCGTGAATAACGCTCTTGAGCTTCGGGGACTTGTTCTAGAAGGTAGACGGTGTAAAGCAAAAGGTCATCGAAGTCCAAGGCGTTACTGGCAAGCAGCAGTTCTTGGTAACGGCGGTAAATGCGTTCTATCACTTCATCACGGTAATCGCGCACCGGAAAGTTATCCGGCACCAACAACTCATTTTTGGCATATGAAATAACGGCGTGAACGGCTTGCGGGCGATAACGCTTGTCGTCGAGGTTGAGGTCTGCCAACGCCTGACGCAGCACATCCAATTGGTCTTCGGTGTCATAGATAACAAAATTGGCATCAAAGGGCAGATGACGGGCTTCGCGGCGCAAAATGCGCGCGCAGGTGGCATGAAAGGTGCCCAAGGTCAAACCGCGCGCCTCTTTCTCGCCCAACAAGCGGTAAATGCGCCCTTCCATTTCACGCGCAGCTTTGTTGGTGAAAGTCACTGCAAGGATAGAGTAGGGGCGCACTCCCAATGCTCCAATGAGATATGCAACACGTTGGGTAAGAACGCGCGTCTTCCCTGATCCTGGTCCAGCCATCACTAACACTGGCCCGTTGGTTGCAAGAACCGCTTGTTGTTGCTGTGGGTTGAGCCCTTTTAGAAAATCCATGCTTGGGGAATTCTACCGCGTTTTATGGGAGTGTGAAAAAGCAGAAGACTGTGGAATCAAACTCCCGCAGGCTTTAAACTCTGTGGTGATGCAGGGTTGGATCGAGAACCTGCGGGAGTTTCAATGACTTTCAAGGAATGAGAGTTTCTATGTAGCCCTTCTTTAGGTCTTCCTTTCAACCTGAAGCATACAAGTTTTCTTCCGTTTTGTTCGTTCGCTCAGAGGACTAGTCTAACAACTGACGCACGACGCGTGTTGCAGTGGAAGCGTCGGGGGCAAAACCGTCGGCGCCAATTTGCTTAGCGAACTCAGCCGTGACTGGTGCGCCGCCGACAATCACTTTGACCTGATCGCGGACACCGGCCTGCTTGAGGGCTTCGATGGTCACTGCCATATTGCTCATCGTGGTGGTCAGTAGAGCGGATAAACCGATGACCTGTGCTCCCTCTTTGGCGGATTGGACGAACTTTTGTGGGTCAACATCTGCGCCCAAATCGACCACCTCAAAGCCGGCGCCTTCGAGCATCATTGCCACTAGGTTCTTGCCGATGTCGTGTAAATCTCCTTT
>JAOAHK010000026.1 GCA_026415275.1 Anaerolineales bacterium | reverse complement strand
GTATTGATCCTTGCGCTGCTTTGGACGATTTACAGCCGCGTTCCCCTAGATAGCCGCTTCTCAGAGGTTTCTACTGCGCCACAGAAAGGATTCTTCGCCCCTGACTTCACACTCGAATCTACCACAGGGAATAGCCTTACACTCTCAAGCCAGCAGGGAAAGCCAGTCATCCTAAATTTTTGGGCATCTTGGTGTCCACCTTGCCGGGCTGAAATGCCAACCTTGCAAGCCGTATATGAACAATATGGCACTCAGTTTGTCCTGCTTGGCATCAACGCCAGCACTCAAGATCGCTTGCCCAGTGCCTACCAATTGATCGCTGAGATGAAATTGACCTTTCCCATTCTGTTGGATACCAACGGCGCTACGGTTGCAGCATATCGCGTCTCTTCATTTCCGACTACCTTCTTTATTGATCGGAAAGGGATCATCCGCGAGATTGTTATCGGCGGACCGCTGAGCGAAGCCAGCTTGCGGACGCGTCTTGAGAAGCTACTCTCCGAGGAGCGCTAATGCTGCCTATCTTACAAATCGGACCACTTGCTTTGCGCACCCCACTGCTGCTCGCCTTGTTGGGTTTATACTTGGGCATCACCCTTGCCGAGCGCCGTCTGCCAAAAGATTCGCTTTCGGAAAGTCAGCTCAACACCTTAGTTTTCCTTGGCTTGGGTAGCGGTCTAATCGCTGCGCGTCTGGTCTTTGCCTTGGAACATTTGCCAATTTTTATCGATGCACCGCTCAGCCTGTTTTCATTGGATGGCGGTCTGCTCAACCCTTGGGCAGGGCTGGTAGCAGGGTTGTTTGCCGTGTTAATCTACGGGCAAAGACAAGCCCTTTCGTTATGGGCAACATTGGATGCCCTCACCCCCCTCTTTGCCATGCTGGGCTTTTTTCTAAGCCTAGCCTCCTTTGCCTCCGGAGAGATTTACGGGGTGCCGACCGAGCTACCATGGGGATTAGAGCTTTGGGGCGCAAAACGGCATCCGCTCAGCCTCTATTATGCCCTTCTCGCACTATTTATTTTGATCGTCCTCTGGAGCAAGTTTGGAAAGGGCAGCTTTCCCGGTCAGGTTTTTCTGCACTATGTCTTGAGCGTTGCAGGGGCGTTGCTCTTTTTGGAGACCTGGCGCGCCAACAGCCCAATCCTGCCCGGCGGCATCCGAACCGTGCAAGCAGTTCTTTGGGTTGTGATGGCATTGAGCTTTTGGCTGCTCGACCGGCGCACAAGTTCACCCTGTTAGGGTTGATTCAACACAAAATTGAGGGCATACTGGGCGTCTACATAGTTTGGATTTTGCTCCAAAGCCGCCCGAAAATCCGCCACTGCTTCTGTAATTTTGCCTTGACGGTAATACGCCCAACCGCGCCATAATAAGGCCTCTTCTGAATTAGGGGTACGCTTGAGAGCATATTCGACAATGGCCATCAGGTCATCCAGCCGCCCCGTATGAAAGTAGGCTAGGAAGGGCCCAAACTGGTAACGAAACATGCGCTGTGGCAAACCGATCTGGCGAGCTTGGTCATAAGCAAGTGCTGCTTCGGGGTAACGCTCGAAATAGACCAAATTCGTGCCGAGATTGAACCAAGCAAAGGCGTTTTCGGGGTCAACTTGGGTTTCACTCTGGGCAAGGTCGAGGGCTTTCTGACGATTAGACCCCACATCCCAATCTTCCGCCAATAAATCTTGCAAGATTTGCGCCTGATCGGGGCGAAAGACGAGGATATAGAGATAGTTAAACACCTGCCACTCCTTTTGTAGGTCAGCATACGAGACATTCAAGTTTGCTCCGTAATAACTGTTTTGGCTGACGAAAGTTTGGGTTGCATCGTCATAACCTGTGAGCAAGTTATAGTGCGCTGCCCAAAGATCATCGTTGGGGTAAAACGGCGTTTCGAAATAAAAACTTTCCTCGATCATCACTGGAAAGCCAGCAGCCAAAAGGCGTTTGAGCAAGTTCAGATCTCCGCCAACCCGATATTCAATGTTCAACCAGCCAGCCCGGTTGCGGACGTAATAGGCTAACTCTTCAACATTGACATTACGGTCATCCCGCTGCGGTTTTATCAACGCCGAGATAGCGAACTGGTCACCCTCCCAGCCGTAATAACGCAGATACATTGCCAGAGCAGCCGGCCCGCAGTTGTTGATATCCTGACGTTCCCAACGCGGCGCTGGCAAGGTCAATGATGAAGGTAAAACGAACGGTGTGGGGGTTTGGGTGGGTGGAAAGGAGGTTGTCTTTGGGAAACTTGCTTCAGAAATTGGGGTAGGGTGGCGGGTAATGGAAATTGAGGGCGCGGGCAGGGGAGTGGGCGGCGGATCGACCGGGTCTAAAACTCCTTGAATATACACCCGCACGCGTTCCCAACGCCATAACCAGCGATCTTGTAGGGAGGGATCACGCCAAAAGCGCCATCCAATGCTTGCGATGAAAGAAAGCGCAAATAGCAAGAAGAGGAATTTAGGTTTGGATAGAGTTCGCAATAGATGTTCTCCTTTTTATGTTGATAGGAGGGAAGGCATGCCTACCCTTTACCCCTATCCCGCTGGGCAAAGGGATTCACCATCATCTCAGCCCTTCTTCCACAGGAATTGGGAAGGAGCTCAAACATCTCAACAAGATTAATGCATCAACTCGAGCTTTTCTCCCATCGAGCGAGGGAGATTTGCCTCTATAATAAGATTTGTGCTGGTTGGGGTGAGAGTCATTCACAGGAAGGGCAACTGCATACATCGACCGGTTGCAGGGGGAACGTCGGTTCTTTTTGGGTAAGTTGGCGCAGGGCATCCATCACAGCGTAGATTTTTGGTTGGGTAACTCGATAATAAATATTCAATCCTTCGCGGCGCACTTCGACCAAGCCCGCTGTGCGCAGCACCATCAACTGCTGAGAGATATATGCCTGTCGTAAACCAAAAACCGCTTCCATATGACAAACACAATGTTCCCCTTCGCGTAACAGATCGAGGATCGCTAGCCGTAACGGGTGCATTAACACTTTATAGAACTGAGCTTCTGCTTCGTAAAAATCGAGGACTATATCATTCATCTTTTTGAATGTATTGTAATCAGGGTTATTGTTTCGTCAAGAGGGAATTTGACATTCAATCTCGATAAAAAATTCAATCGGCAAAGCAATTCAAGCGATCTTTTTCTGGCTTGACCAAAACCAGTTTCAAAAATTCTCTGGTATGATTCCATCGCTGAAATCTTAGCATCGAAGGCGGTTGGACAATGAAAATCTATATCACCGGCATCAGCGGATTCTTGAGCATCAATTTGGTTCGCTATCTCCTCAACAAAGGCTATAACCAAATCGCGGGCATCGACTTAGTAGATTTTACCTATCCGGAGAGACCCAAAATTGAATTTCTGCAAGGCGATATTCGCGATCCCGATGCGGTGCGCCAAAGTATGAAAGGGGCGGAGATTGTCATTCACACTGCAGCAGCTTTGCCGCTCTATTCGCCCGAAGATATTTACACCACCGATGTAGTGGGCACGCGCATCGTCTTACAGCAAGCCTACGAATATGGTGTCAAACGCTTTATCCATATTTCTTCCACAGCCGTTTATGGCGTCCCTGACCATCACCCGATTTACGAGGATGACCCCCTCATCGGTGTAGGTCCCTACGGCAAGGCGAAAATCCAAGCCGAAGAAGTGTGCTTAGAATTTCGGGAAAAGGGGATGTGCGTCCCCATCCTGCGTCCCAAGTCTTTTATCGGGCCGGAACGGTTGGGTGTCTTCGCCATCTTCTACGAATGGGCGAGCCAAGGCAAGAACTTTCCTATGATCGGTTGGGGCACCAACCGCTATCAATTGTTGGATGTCGAGGATTTGTGCGAAGCCATCTACGCCTGCATGACTTTGGACGAAGCGGTGGTCAACGACACCTTCAACATCGGCGCGGCTGAATTCACCACCATGAAGCAGGATTATCAGGCGGTTTTAGATGCTGCGGGGTTTGGCAAACGCATCATCCCGTTTCCGGCGGCACCAGTTGTTTTGGCACTCAAAATCCTCGAGCGCTTGAAACTTTCCCCGCTCTATCCGTGGATTTACGAAACGGCATCCAAAGATTCCTTCGTCTCGATTGAAAAAGCGCAGCAGAAACTGGGTTTTCAGCCGCGCTATTCTAACCAGCAGGCTCTGTTGCGCAATTATCAGTGGTATTTGGAGAACAGAGATACCTTCAGCGAAGGGGAGGGCATCACCCACCGCCAACCGTGGAAGCAAAAGGCGCTCAAGTTGGTGAAGGTGTTCTTTTAGCTGCCAACTTTTCTTGATAGGCCGGTACTTCGATCATCGGTGAGCGTTCGCGCTCGGCGATCTCTTCCACTTCGAGATACAACCGCCCTGCTTCGTACTGGATCGTTTTCATCGAGCGGTTGATCTCTTGCAGCAGATTGACACCATAGCGCCGTTCGAGTTTGTGCACCACGGTTTGAATAATGGCAAAGGACATCTTGCTCAGCGCTTGCAGAGGTTGGTTGTGGTGAATGCGCTCTTGCAGGTCAACCTGAGCGATTGCATCTAAGCCAGCGGTTTCTAAAATATCAATCAGCAGCCCGATCTCCACGCCATAGCCGGAGGAGAAGGGTAAGCGTTCCAGCAAAGAACGCCTTCCACCATATTCGCCGGAAAGGGGTTGAATTAGACCAGAGAGGGCGGGATAAAACAAATTGAGCAAGGGGCGAGCAGTTAACTCGGTCACCCGTCCGCCACCGCCTGCTTGTACTTTATCGCCTACTTTCAGCGGCCGCCGATAAAAGCCTTTGACGAACTGAATCCCCTCGCGCAGCAGCAGCGGTCCGATCAAGCCATAGACAAAGCGGGGATNGATGTTGACAATATCGGTGTCGATCCATAAAATGATGTCGCCTTGGGTTAAATAGAGGCTTTTCCACAAAGCTTCTCCCTTGCCCTTCCTTGACCCGAGTGCTGGAAGCACTTGCTGGTGAATATAGACAGGGATATCCAATGCGGTGGCAATCTCGCGCGTGCGGTCGGTGGAATTCGAATCGATCAGAATTATCTCATCCAAGAGCGGTACCTCGTCCATCAAGGCGCTCTTGATAGTTTGGATCACATTTCCTACCGTGGCTTCTTCGTTGAGCGCCGGCAGGGCTAAACTGATCGAAATGCCTTGTTTTTCCTTCAACTCGACAAGATGGGATAAATCTGCAAATTCGTCGGCGTAATACGTGTTTTCGGCAAACCATTTATCCACCAAGACAGAGATCGAGCTTGCCGAAGCAATCTCTTCGCTAAGGTTTAGCGGTATCGGGCGAGAGGAACGGATAGCGATCACGCCGCAAGGTGCTCCCTGAAGGATTTGTTCCGTTATAGGACCGATGCGGGTTGAGCGTTCGCCGGGCTTTGCCATCGTGCCCATGATGACCAAATCCGCCTGTTGTGCATGTTCGAGGATCGCCTCCACCACCTGATCAGCCTGCACAATCAGGCGCTCGACATCGGGCATCTGCTCCAACACACTGACCAAACTGCGCGCTGGGGTGTCAAGAGAAGGTTCTCTCGGCGAGACAATATGCAGGGGAAACACTTTTGCCTGCGTTGCTTGAGCGATGGCAAACGCTAGGCGCAGACTCTGCTCAGCCTGAACCGAACCGCGAAACGGAACCAAGATGCGCTTTGGGTTGGAAGAGATTTCCCCGCGCAAAATTGCCAACTCGCACGGATAGATGGTCAAGGCTTCGTTGAGGGCAATGCCCATTTGCTCAAAATGAGCTGGATATTCCAAAATTAAAAGGTCAGCTCGCTCTTCCTGCACCACCTGAGATAAATCCAGATACGGTTGGTAAGAAGCACACACGCGCTCTCGGATGCGTAGACTTGGGTTCAATTGTTGCCAGCGGTGAAGCACACTGCGAATCTGACGCGCCGGCAGGGCGGCGACGCTCAATGTCTCCCCTTCCGGCACGCCGACTAAGCCAACCAACACAATGCGCCCCTTGCCAGCAAGCGCTTGCGCCAGGCGCAGGGCAGTTTGGCTCTCCCCTTCAGGCAAAATGGGCACGACAATGCTCCGATAGACACCCCGTTTATAAGAGCGACTCATCCACTCTCGTTCCCTTCTAACAACTTTGCCAAATGTGTCTCATAAATTTGCCCCCAACCATACTCACGGCGCACACGGCGGCGTAAGGCGCAGATGGAGTTCTGCTGCAAGACAGTTTCGATCCGTTGGGCTATGACTTCGGGTGACTCATCCAAAGCAAAAGTCACAATCTGTTCACCGCCGATCTCCCGCAAGGGGGGAATATCTGCGCAAAAGACCGGCAGGCGACTCAACCCAGCTTCGAGGACAGGGATGCCAAACCCTTCCTCGCGGCTAGGCAGGAGCAGGGCATCGGCAAGGCGGTAAAAATCAACGATGACCGAGTCGGGTAGGGTTTCAGGGATCACTTCTGCCAGAAAGTGGACAGCACCCTTAAGCCCCAATCGCTGACGGAGCTCCAGCAGACGCTCAAAATATTGTTGATTGCGCGGGTTATGCGCTCCGAGAGGGCCGGTAACCACCAGCGCCGCTTCAGGTAAGCGATTGCGCAAAGCAGCCAGAATTTCCAGAGCGAATTCGATGTTCTTGCGCGGGGTAATGCGCACCGGAAGCAAGAACAACGGCTCACAAGTAAATAAGTCCAATTGCTCAATGAAGCGCCGCGTTTTCTCTTCTACTTTATAAAAGGTGTAAAAATCCAGTCCATTGGGGATGACGCAAATGCGTGCCAAAGGAATGCCCAATAACCCGGCTAGTTCCCGTTGGCGCAGGCGAGAGACCGTCACATGCTGAGCTTTCTCCCAATCTTTGCGCAGCAGGTCCCAGGGATATCCGTTGTGCAATTCGGGTTGATAGCGCGGGGTTGTCCAAGCCAAGTCATGATGCCATAAGATGATTCTGGGGCAGTTTTCGGTACAAGTCCAACGATGCAAAGCAGCCGTCAACGCTAGATTTTTGTGTAAAGAGCAAACGTTGTGGGCGATAATCCAATCAGCATCTTCCACCTGTTGGCGCAAGAGGAGGTAAAGCTTATCCACCAGATCGTAGAAGCGATCGGGAACGTGTCCCTGATCCAACTCATTCTTGACTGCTAGAATATCTGGGTGGCGGGAATCGAACAAAGGCACTTCGATAAACTGCACTCTCTCGTCAAACATTGCTCCACGCCCGGCGAGGATGCGCACCGCATGACCATGATCGGCGAACAGTCGAGCATGATGTCCAATCACGCTTTCGACGCCACCGATGATGGGTGGAGCACTGTAATGCACCAAAACGATCTTCATTCCTCTTCTCCCGAAAGAACGCGGAGAATGCTCTTCAGTTGGCCGGCAAGGGTGCGATAGGAGTAATAGCGCCTGCCAAGTCGATAATTGTGTTCAGTCATCTCTTGGGTAAGGGCTGCATTTTCCAAAACCTCGCGCGCTTGCTGCAAGGTTTTCTCAGTGATAAAGCCATCGAATTCAATCGCCCGAAACCCTTTGGGCTTAATGTCAATCGAATAGATGGTGTAATTATTGACCAACAAGGGGCGCTTGTAGTAGATGGCTTCTAAGAAGGCATTGCCGAAACCTTCCAAAAGGGAAGGATAGGTAACCAGATCACAGCGAGAATAGACATCGAAGAGGGAGTAGATTTTGCGTCCATCCGGCAGGTTGCCGCGTTTTTCGCAGACAATTTGGTCGGCCATAATCAATTTGACGTTCATCAGATCGGCATAAGTGAACAGGTGCTGGGCATATTCATCGCCTTCATCGCCGCTGGCGTGCGAGATTACCAAGCGAGCCGGCATCCCCAGACGGCGGACGAATTCGATGGCATGTTCGATGCCCTTGCGACGCACGACGCGGGTTGGCTGCAGGAAGAAATATTCATCATCAGCGATGCCAAGGTCTGCGCGTAAAGTTGCTGAATACTCATCCGGCGGCGGAGGCGGGGTATCAAAATCCATCACATTGGGGATGACATAGGCAGCGATACCGCGTCGATGGCTCAGTTGATTGGCAGCCGAGCTGTTGATCACCACATGCACCAAACTGGGCAAGCGCGGCGGGTATGCCATATTGATGTAATCCCAAACGCAATTGACCAAATAACGCTTGCGTTCCCAAAACAAATCATGGTGGTGGGCAATGGTCGGAATGCCGCCCTCGGCGATCAATTCGGTCAGCGCCAATGCCAAAGGTAGGTTCATTGGGATCGAAAGAGCGTTTTCCACCAAAAGGACATGGATATCAAATTGACGAATGAACTTGATCAAGTGCTCTTTGAGATAGCCAGCCACATCGCGGATGCGCATGGTCAGCACCGCCGGTCGGATGCGTTGAGAGAAGGCAATTCGCGTGATGTCGAGAATTTCGGGGTGGTCGAAATGTGCTTCAGGGACAACGTAAGAACGCTCCGGGGGACGGTCACACTGCCCGGCGAAGTAAAAACACGAGTGTCCCAGTTCGCCTAAGACATGACACCATTTGCTCGACTCGAGCGAAACGCCATCGGTCGAGTTGAAGCGCATTGAGACAAAGCCGATATGGAGATTTTGGGTGGGCAAATGGTCACTCACTGTCGTTTCTCCGCTTGGTAGGCACCAGCCATAAAGTCTGATAGGGTGCTAGGGTTAATTCTGAATACCGATTCAGTTCCATGCGTTGCTCTTCAATCAGTTCTACCCAGATTCCAGAGAGAGATAAGAGTGAATCAGCGGCACTCAGGGCAAACGTTTGGGGTTGAGGGCTCAGGTTCTGCAAACACAACGCGTGATGTTCCCCTGAGCGCGTCTGACGATGCAGAGCAAAGATGGTTGGAGGACATTCTACCACATTCCAAACCGCCCCAAAGGGAATGAAAGCCGGGTGAGCGGCTCGCGCTTGAATCAGCCGTTTTAGATGCGAAAAGACCCTACTGCGCAGGGATGCGGGATTTGCTAATTCGCTTTCAAGCTCGAAGCGAGATAGCTTTTGGCGGTTGATCGTGCGCTTTTGTCCACTTTGCTGCACCCCTTCCGGCCAACCGCGCGAGCCAAACAAGCTATGAAAGTAAAATGCCGGTACACCGGGCAAAGCAAGCATCAGTGCATGAGCAGCGAGAAAGCGCCGGATGTGCAAATCCAACGGCTCTTTGTTCTGTGGGTCGCTCAGGGCATCAAAGTAATTGATGTTCAGTTCATAAGGGCTGGTTGAACCATCCGGGTTGGTTTTGTAGGAAACCAAGCCACCGCGCTGCAACGCGCCATCGACCAACGCTTCAATGTCCTCTTCACTTAGGAGACTGCGCACAGGCCCAACCCCAATGCCGTCGTGCGAGGCAAGGAAGTTCAAAAAGGTCACCTGATCAGAAGGAAGCGCTAGAGAGGCGACCCAATCGGCAAACACACGCCCATCCCCATTGCGCAAGGTGTGCAAAACCAACGGTGGCAAGGCAAAGTTATACACCAAGTGGGCTTCGTTTGTCCCGTCTCCGAAATAAGAGATGTTTTCCGCATGGGGCACATTGGTTTCAGTGATGATGCGCACATGGGGGGCAACGGCTTCGAGAATGGCGCGCAAGAGCTGGATGATCGCATGGGTTTGGGGCAAATGGATGCAGGGGGTGCCAATTTCCTTCCATAAAAAGGCAATCGCATCCAAGCGCAGAAAGGAAGCACCTTGTTGGGCATAAAAGAGCAACAGGTCGGTGATCTCCAACAGAACGCGCGGGTTGTGGTAATTTAAGTCGACTTGGTCGGCGCTGAAGGTCGTCCAAACACGCTTTTCGCCCTGCGCAGTGCNAAAGGTGGTCAGTAGGGGTGTTGTGCGCGGGCGGAAGACCCGCGAAAGGTCAACTTCTTCTTCAATGGCAATGAAATCCCCCTGATAGGAGGGGTTTCCCTGTAAAAAGCCTTGAAACCAAGCGCTTTTGGCGGAGATATGGTTGATTACGGCGTCGAACATCAGGCGGAAAAGCTGGCTCAAGCCCTGAATGTGCTGCCAAGTGCCATAGCGCGCATCCACCTGACGATAGTCCATCACCGAAAAGCCATCATCCGAAGACCACGGATAGAATGGGAGGATGTGGATCACGGTGATAAACTCGGCAAGGTGGCTTTGACAAAACTGCCTCAAGGTTTCCAGCGGCGGCTTGGCGGGGTCCTGCACTTGGTCAGGATAGGGGATCAGGAAGACATCCCGTTGATCGAGATCAGTGCGGACAGGCGGTGAGATTTTCCCTTCGTAAGTGCGCAGGATGGCAAGCAGGGTCCGAAAATGCCCCTCTTGTCTGTCGCCATAAATTTGCTGCCAGAGGTCATGCAGATGTTCAGGTATCTCCATATCTGTATTGTAACCGATGGCTGCTCTTTCCCCGCAGATTGTCACACTTTCCATCTCGTGAAGAAACTATGTCAGTGAAAAGACCAAAGCCCCCTCAAGAATCGCACTGCCTTCGCAAAGCAACAGCGCGAGCGACTTACCAACGCTGGTTGCGCAGATAGCCTGGCTTGATTCAGGGTTAATTGAGTGACTTCTCAGAATATCTTCCCTCTTCGTTATGACAAACGCAGTGTGGCATCTTCTAAACCCCTCACCTTCGTTCGGGGTGACAGGGGAGAGCTTTGTTCAGGGTGACAATGAATAGGTGTTAATCGGATTGAGGATGAATGAGCAATACCGTGGGTGAGACGGAGAGCGTTATTCGGGGTGAGCATGGCTGAGAGTTGCGCGAGGTGACAGGGGGGATGAAATCGCAAACATTTCCGCCTGCGAATAGACGGACGAAGACATCCACCTTCCGCAAGGTGCACGTTACTTTAGGAATGAGAGAAAGAGAGCCCGCAATCACAATCCCACCCACCTTCATTGCGGACAACAAAAACACCCACCTTCTTTCCCCTTCAAGAAAGGGACAAAACCACAAAAACCAAACTATCGAACAAGGACAACTGATTGATTCCATTGGGCTTAGGCTGTAAAATACTCAATTAACCTTTTAGAAATTTTTACCGTCAAAAAATTTCATCCCTGTCCGATAAATTGTAAGGAGTATCCATGACGATTTCCCAATCCCCCCGACCAAAACGAAAAAACCGCCGATATCCTGAAAATTCATTACCTGTCCTCTCGATATTCGAGGAGGTGGACGAAGTCAACGTTGGCGCAAACCTGCGGGCGATTCGTAATCAGCAAGGGCTGTCATTGCGCGATTTAGCGGAGATGAGTGGTCTGAACGTAAACACACTTAGTATGATTGAAAACAACAAAACTTCACCGAGCGTCAGCACCCTCCATCGTTTGGCGACAGCGTTGCGGATGCCGATTACTGCTTTCTTTGAGCTCGGCCGCGCACAGCAGCCGGTAATTTTTCAAAGAGCCGGGCAACGCAGAAGGATAACCTTTGAGCATGGTTCGCTGGAAAATCTGGGAGGCGGGCTTTCATACCGCGGAGGAATTCCCCTTCTAGTCTCTCTCGATCCCGGTAGCAGCAGTGGAGACGACACCATAGTCCACACCGGTTTTGAGTTTGTGTACTGTTTAGAAGGATGTTTGACTTATACCATTGGGGATACTCGATATGATCTGCAAGTGGGTGATAGTTTGCTTTTTGAAGCTCACTTGCCCCATCGTTGGGGTAATTTTAGCTCACAGCCTTCGCAGTCATTGCTGATACTCTGTCTTGCCGATGAACGCGACCGTTTGCATGAGCGGCATTTCTCATTAAAGGGCATCGCCCGTGGTTCAGGGGAGCATGAAGCTGAGAAATAAGATGCTTGCGTTGATAAGTTTTTGCCTGTGGATCGCTGGCGAAATTTTCTTGCAATAAAAGGTTCATATCCAAATTGCTTCAATATTATTCAAGAAAATCCGCTCTGCCGAATCAGCGTTCGCCTCGTTTGAAGTTGAATGTGCTGATGACCTTGGTGGATTTCTAAAGGAAAATTATTGGTCATCAGACCTTGACGCATTGGGAGGAAAAGGTATAATTTGCATCGGTGACAGCCGAATTGTTTAACAATGCGATGAGCGCTTGAGGAAATGTCTCGAGTGCTTGTCTTTGTTTGTCTATAATGATTTTTTATTGCGAAGGACAGGTTCTCATAGGTAGCGGTACAACGATTTCCCCGCCTCTGTCCCCTGACAAGTGCAAATCGGCTGCACAGCGGATGTCTAGCCATTCGAGGCTAGAGGTTAGATTGGTTTTTTAGTTTCGCCATAGAGGCGAGGTATTGAGGAGGCATTGAGTGGAAGCAAAGGGACTCAAAGCACTACGGATTAGCCTAGCTTCTCCAGAGACGATTCGGAGTTGGTCGTATGGAGAAGTACTAAAGCCCGAAACCATTAACTATCGCCGCCTGCGCCCCGAAAAAGATGGCTTGTTCTGCGAAGCGATTTTCGGGCCGACACGCGATTGGCAATGCTATTGTGGTAAATATAAAAACCCACGTTATAAAGGCATTGTGTGCGACAAATGCGGCGTTGAAGTGACCCGCTCTTCAGTGCGCCGTGAACGCATGGGCCATATCGAATTGGCTGCACCGGTTGCACATGTCTGGTACACGCGCCGCATCCCCTCTTATTTGGGACTTTTGCTAGATATTTCGCGACGAAATCTCGAACGTGTTTTGTATTTTGCCCAATATGTCGTTACTTACGTTGACGAAGAAGCACGCAAGAAAGCCCTTGCTCGTCTGGAAGATAAGATCACCCAAGCCGAACGCGAACAAGCTGCGCGCATCAATCAACAGATTGCTGAGATCAAAGCTGAACGCGATCGCGAGCTAAGGGAACTTCATGAACGAAGACATCAACTGGAAGCCCACTTTGAGGAACAGCTCGCCGAAAAATTAGACCCAATTATCAAAGCGGGTCAGCGCCTTGAAGCCAGTTTGAAAGAACAACTGGGTAGCAGTGCCAAGTCAGCGATACACTTCCCTGACACTGAAATCGTGATTGTCGAAAGCGGCGAAACGATCACGAACATCCATCTCTCCAAAGTGCAGAATGTGGTCAAAGAGCGGTTGGAAGAGTTGGAAAGCGAAATCAAAGAACAAAAACAATTCGAATTGGATCGCATAGCCGCCGATATTGAGCGCAAACGCGCCGAAGCTGATTTGAGCATGGAAGAATTGCGCGGCCAATTGGAAGACCAAGCAGTTGTCGCACGGGATGAGAACAGCCGCTTGCGCGATGAGCTGCTGGAATTGCGTCCATTGACATTCATGGGCGAAGCGCGCTATCGCGAGCTAAAGTCACGCTGGGGACAGGTCTTCCGCGCCGATATGGGTGCCGAAGCCTTTTACGACATCTTGCGCCGTATGGACCTCGATAAACTCGCTGAAGAACTTTGGACAGAGGTGCGCACCTCCAAGAGCAAGCAAAAGCGACGAAAGGCAATCCGCGTTGTTGGATTCTCGATCGGTCGAAACCCCATGGTAATCTTCTCTATCCTTGTCGTTCTGATTCTGCTGGGACTTCTGTTGACCAGTATCTCTGGCCGTTCACAGACGCGCAT
>JAOAHK010000271.1 GCA_026415275.1 Anaerolineales bacterium | reverse complement strand
CAGCTATCGTATAGATCGGCGGAGCTTTGGATAGATACTCCTCGATGATATGCCCTGGTATTTTTGCGATCATTGTCTGACGGTCAACTTTCGCCTGATGGGCTTCCAAGATGTCCAAGGCTTTTTGAGAAGGGAAACGCACACCAACTGATTCGATGATTTCCAAAGTTGCTTCATGAATCTTTTGGACATCCTCCCGCGAGAGGATGTCCAAGCGGATACGAGGGTTGTGAACGCTTTTAATCTGGTTCGCCATTGATCAATAGGAGGAATTATTTGCCAACTAACTGACGAGCAAGTTGAACAGCACCCATTGCATCCTCTGCGTACCCATCTGCACCAATCTCTTCAGCCCAACTGCGGGTAACCGGAGCGCCTCCGACAATGACTTTGACTTTGTCTCGAATCCCAGCCTCAGTAAGGGCTTTAATAACCTCTCGCTGCATGACCATCGTGGTGGTCAACAAAGCTGATAAACCAAGAATATCGGGCTTCATTTCTTGAACCTTGGTTACAAAGGTCTCGGTTGGAACATCAACGCCTAGATCGTGAACCTTGAAACCATTGGCGGTCAACATCGTTCCCACTAGGGATTTACCGATTTCGTGAATATCTCCTTTTACTGTTCCTAGCAAAACTGTTCCGGCTGATTCGATGGCTTGTTGTCTTTTTAGTAGCTCTGGCTCAAGCAAGGTCATAGCTTTCTGCATGCCATCTGCAGCAATGATCAAATCAGGCAAGAAATACTCCCCGCTCGAAAATTTCTCTCCCACGATATTCATTCCGGGAATTAATCCTTCTTTAATAATCACCATGGGCTCGATGCCGGCTGCTAATGCTTCTTTTGTTGCTTCAAAAGTGGCATCAGGGTCGCCATCGACGAGGCTATTGGTTAATTTTGCGAAAATTTCTTGAGACATTTCCTTCTCCTATGATGGTGTATGGTGGTGGCATTTTGCTTTCATTATGATACCAGATAGCTGATTAGTTTGCCAATTCTTTTGCGGGGAAAAACAGAGATTTTGAAAATTCATCAGGGAATTTGGGATGGTTTGACAGCTCAATGTAATTAACCTGCTCAGCTAATTCAGAAGCAACTTGGCGGTATCGTTTCGATAGGAGCATCTGTCGAGCGCCCGCGCCAGCAGCATTGCCTACTTGGTGACATTTCTCAAGCGGGATAAATGGGAACATTCCGATTTTCATTGCGCTGCGGACATCGATATATGTCCCAAAAGCCCCTGCGATAATGAACGCTTCTAAATCCTCGGGTTTTAGACCAGCTTCAGATAATAGGATATTGATTCCGGCACGAATAGCACCCTTGGCAAGTTGAATTTCATTTACATCTCGGCGGGTGAGAACAATCTCCTGGGGATGCCCACTCTTCTCTGCTGGAACGAGAATAAACTCTGTGTTTCGCCCTTGGATGCTCATATTTGGGTGATTGTTTAAGAACATTCCCTTGGAGTCAATGAGGTCTGCAAAGTACATTTCAGCGATTGCATCCAAAATACCCGAACCGCTGATACCTACTGGGTCTTGATCTGCAATCGTTTTATAGAGGACCTTCTTTTCAGAAGTGATTTGAACTTTTTCAATTGCGCCGGGTGCTGCCCGCATTCCGAATTGAATATGCGCTCCTTCAAAAGCTGGGCCCGAAGCGCAAGAACATGAGGTGATTTTTTGATGATGCAGCAAAGATATTTCTGTGTTAGTTCCAATGTCGATGGCCATAACGTTGGATTGTCTTTTAGAGGAGTCTGAGTAGTAAGGATAAATTGTAGGCAATAACATCGCCACATGATCGGCCCCGACATAGCCCGCAATATTGGGCGGGAGGTAGATTAAAGCTGAAGGTGCGATGGATAACCCTAGTTCTTTAGCGGGGATGTAAAGCGGTTCAGAAACGGCTGGGACATAGGGAGAGATCCCTAATTGCTCTACGGGTATGCCAGCAAAAAGATGGTGCATGGCTGTGTTTCCGACAATTACAGCATCAACGATATTCTCATAAGAAATCGTAGGGTCATTGATGTCGGATAACATTTTATCGATTAATTTGTTCAAACCCTCGATAATCCGTTGGTGCAATAAATTTTTGGCAGGTTCTTTTCTTTGTTCTGGATGATTAATGAGATATGAGATGCGGCTGATGACATCTTCTCCAAAGGCAATTTGAGGATTCATGCTGCCAGCTTGAGCAATAGTATCTCCCGACTCTAGGTCAACCAAGTAGGCGGCAACTTTTGTGGTGCCAATATCCACAGCTAGTCCTAGAATTCTTGAATGAGGAGTTGCGGGTAAGAGCTGGATCAGTTTTGATTGATGAAAAATCGGTTGAACATGCCAATTACAAGAACGAACATGCCATGGAAGTTTTTGGAGTACAGAATAATCAACTTCGAAGCTTCCCACGGATGGGGTGAGTGCACCTCGTATGCGACTCAAATCAGAGCGCAAATCCTCAATCGAGGGGGGATAGATCTCAATAAAATACCGCTTTACAATGGGATCAATCTCCTCTGCTTTCTGCTGACTTTCGAGTTGGAGACGCTGAGGAGTTGATAACGATTCTGGAGGAATGTCAATAATGACATCTGAAAGGGGGTATGCTTGACATGCTAATCGGTAGCCTTGACGGATTTCATCCTCGGAGAATGAATTTTCTTCATCAAGGGTAAGCTCGCTGAGTGTTCCTTTGCTCAGTCGAATCCGACACGATTCGCATATTCCAACCCCGCCACACACAGAGTTAATCTCCACACCAGCTAACTGAGCAGCGTCTAGAATGGTCTGGTCCTTGCGGATTTGAATTCGACGGCCAATCGGTTGAAGATGAACAGTAAATAAGTCTTTTGCCATTCTTCTACCCGCTTTTCTATAATATAGGGAGAATTTTACCCTATCTTATGACGCAGGTAATTTGAAGCTTCATGAATCCTCGAAAGTAAATATAATAGCTAAGAGGTATTGACAAGATTCGTTTGGCTTATAGATCAAATACGACCAAACTGGTAGAGAAAATTAGACAAATATTGCCCATTGAGGGTAATAAATGTCACTTGTCTAAAGTCGTTACATTTGTTATATAAACGTAGAGTTAGCCCATATCCAAGTCACAATTGCTTTGGAACCATAAACTGAATATCAAGGAAGGGAGCCGTGGAAAAAATTACGATTGAGATTCCAACCATGTATGGGGATCATCACGTCCTAGAGGTGAGGAAAATACTTTTTTCAATTCCCGGCGTGCAGGACGTGTACGCAAGCAGTGCATTTGGTTTCGTCGAAGTCACCTATGATCCAAAAAAAGTTAATGACCTCGAAATCAAAATGAAACTGGATGAAGCAGGCTATTTGGGGGAATGGACGTTGCCTGTAGAGGTAAGTGTCCCTGCGACCGAGAAAACCGAATATCCAAAATATTTTCGACATACAGCGGTTTTTGAGACGACAAAGGAAGTGATTAGTTTTGCACAGAATATTGCCTATAGTGGTAGGCCACTTTGGCCTTGTCCTGGTATGGGTGTAGTTAGAAAAGAGGTAATGGAGGAATAAAATGGCAAAGGAAAGACGTCCTCACGAAGAGCGAACCGCGGATCCCGCGGCGCAAGAGATGCTATATCGGGCAGATGAATTAGGTCTCAGTACCGCTTTCACCCGTGTAGATGAATTAGTGCCCTGCAATATCGGCAGCGCAGGGATGTGTTGTAAGCTTTGTGGAATGGGTCCCTGCCGCCTGACAAAAGATGGGATGACTGGTATTTGTGGAGCAACCATTGACACAATTCAAGCCCGCAACTTTATTCGGGCAATTGCTGCGGGGGCAGCGGCACACTCTGATCACGGACGAGATTTGGCGTTTACCTTGAAAGCTGTGGCGAACCATCAAGCAGAAGGTTATTCGATCAAAGATGTGGCTAAACTTAGGATGGTTGCTTCTTACTACAATATTCCTATTGAGGGAAGAAGCCCTGAAGAAATCGCCAATGACTTGGCTGATCTCTATATCGCTCAATTTGGTCAACAGAAGGGTGAAATAGCTCCTGCTCGGAGAGCGCCAGCTAAACGACAAGCTCTGTGGCGAGATTTAGGAGTAATGCCACGTGGTATTGATCGCGAAGTCGTCGAAGCATTACATCGCACCCATATTGGGG
>JAOAHK010000270.1 GCA_026415275.1 Anaerolineales bacterium | reverse complement strand
GAAGCTAGCTGACCTAGCATTGATGGAAGACCTCTCACTCTCTGAGGAGATGGCTAAAACAATCCTGAACCTAAATGACCTACGCTGGCAAGCAATTCAACAGGAAGCAATTGTTGTCTTGGAACAAGCCATGCGCGTGACCATCCGCGAGGAGCGAGTTGCGGAGGTGCGCCGCAATTTACCAACCATGGTCAGTTTAGCCCTCAGCGAGGAACAAGTAGCCATTGTGGTCGCACTAGTTGAACCATTCATCGTCGCTAATAGTTTTTACAACGAAGCGTTAACTCAGGCGGCCAAAGAGAAAGCAGCGGCAGCCGTAACACCCATCACCCGCTCCTTTCAAGCTGGAGAGACAATCGTCCAACGCGGTCGCGTCCTTAAGGCAGAGGACATTGAAGCGCTTCAAGCATTCGGTTTAGTACAACCCAAACCAGATGTTGGATTTTGGTTACAGAGTGTCATCGTCTCTGTTCTTGTTGTTACGCTTCTGTTTTTGTATATGCGGCGTAAAAGGTCGATCACTTCCGATACTCGGCTTACAAGCGTTTTGGTCATTCTATTCCTTTTATTTCTCTTTGCCGCCCGCGTTTTACCAACCGATAGCCTATTCCCGTATGTGTTCCCATACGCCGCCTTCAGCATGGTCATTGCTGCCCTTGTTGTTAACAGCGAAATTGCCATGTTTATTTCAATGGGGTTAGCCATTCTCACCGCTTATGCCCAACCCATTGCTCTTGAACTGTTGATGTATATTCTAGTCAGCAGTCAATTCAGCATCTTAACACTCGGCAAAGCGCGCCGAATCGTTGCTTTCATCATCGCTGGTTTGACCGCAGGGGCAACGGGCGCCTTGATTCTGACTGTGCTAAACCGCTTGAATGGAGTTACCGACCCTCTCTCCAATATTTACATGATCGCTGCCGTGCTATTTGGTGGAATTGCCTCCGCCGGTTTGGCGTTGTTATTGCAGTTTGTCTCTGCACAATATCTGGGGTTTTCCACCGCATTGCACTTGATTGACATCTCTCGCCCCGATCATCCGCTTTTGCGCATGCTGCTGACCAACGCACCAGGCACCTACCAACACAGCTTGCAAGTTGCCAATTTAGCAGAACAAGCCGCCGAACGGATTCACGCAGATGTCCTTTTAGTTCGGGTTGGTGCCATTTATCATGATATTGGTAAAGCGTTAAACCCAGCTTTTTATATCGAGAACCAAGTAGCAGGCACTGCAAACCCGCACGATCAATTAGACCCAGTGGTCAGCGCCAAAATCATTATCAGCCATGTCACAGACGGATTAAGTCTTGCCCGCAAATATCGCCTTCCCCGCCGAATTCAAGATTTTATCGTTGAGCACCACGGAACCATGATTGCCCGCTATCAATACGCCAGAGCCGTACAACTGGCTGGTGGAGATGAGAGCAAGGTCGATGTCGAGCAATTTCGATATCCCGGGCCAAAACCCCGCTCGCGTGAGACAGCGATTCTGATGCTTGCCGATGGTTGTGAGGCAAGAGTGCGTGCAGAAAGACCGAAAGACGAGCAAGAACTGCGCCAAGTGATTAAGAGCGTCTTTGATCATCGCATTGCATTAGGACAGTTGGATGATACCCCCCTCACTCTCCGTGACCTCTCTGAACTAATGGACGCTTTTGCCACGATCTTACGCAACATTTACCACCCACGTTTGATTTATCCACAACTCGAAGAGGTCAGCCAAACATCCTTTGCTGTCCCAGAAGTTCAATCGCCACCTGACGAAGCCCCGATCCCGGTTGAGATCACTCAACCCATTTCAAACCGACTGAAAACCAACGTTGAAAACCCTTCATGATCACAATCCGAAAAAACATCACTCTTCCAATCCAAGAATGGCGGGCTTATAAGGCTATCCTGTCCAAAGCTGCACAAGCAACCCTTTCTGCCATCCCCACTCACCCTAAAGGAGACTTAACCATCGTTTTGACCAACGATGCTCAGATACACTCCCTAAACCGCCAATATCGAGGCATCGACTCCCCGACGGATGTTTTATCTTTTATGATTGAAGAAATCAACCCTCAGAGTGGTAGGAAGTACCTTGGCGATGTTGTCATTTCTCTTGATCGTGCCAGAGAACAGGCCGCTGCTGCTGGGCATCTCCTAACCACCGAGTTGGCTTTGCTAGGTGTACACGGCGTGCTCCATTTGTGCGGATACGATCATGAACAATCCGCTGATAAAGCTCAAATGTGGGCGATGCAAGACACAATCCTTGCCTTATTGAAGATTCAACCAGCTTCGTTCGCCGAATAAAGTATACAGCTATGTCTGATGCGTTCTTGATTCGTTTCTTACGCTCCAGAGCTAGATCCTTTCACTACGCTTTTGCTGGCTGGTGGTTCGTTATCCGAACACAACAAAATGCCTGGATTCATGCAGTTGCAAGTGTTGGGGTCGTCTTGTTGGGGGTCTGGTTGCGCTTGGGATTCCATGAGTGGGCAGTGATTATCCTGACCATCGCACTCGTCTGGACAGCAGAGTTCCTCAACACGGCTTTAGAGGCTATTGCCACACTAGCTGCCAATGGCAAGGAGCATCCTTTAGCTAAAGTAGGCAAAGATGTCGGTGCGGCAGCAGTTTTGATCGCCGCTGTCGCATCGGTAGCTATTGGATTCCTCATCCTAGGACCACCCCTATTAGAAAGGCTGGGATTCTAAATGGTGCTTTCGTTTCGTTTTGGCACAGTTGGCTCACCGAAATCCACACCACCTAAACCGGGTGGATCAGTAGGTGCTATTTATCGTCTTAGAGAGTTGGAATTAGACGCCTTAGAGCTGGGCTGGGTTCAGGCAGTACGGGTTACCGATAGCACTTGCGCTGAAATTCGCGCTGCTGCTCAATCGCAAGATGTGCTTATCAGCGTTCATGCCCCATATTTCATTAATCTAAATGCCGATGAAACCGAATGGCCGAAATCCCGCAAACGATTGATGGATGCTGCTCATTATGGAAATCTGGCAGGTGCATCGGATATTATCTTCCATCCTGGGTCGTACTTCGGTAAATCTCCAGAAGAGGTTTTGCCAATTGCAATCAATCGTCTTCGTGAATGTGTTGATGAACTTCGTAAAGAGGGTAATCCCGTCCTTCTCCGACCAGAAACTATGGGCAAATCGGCTATGCTTGGTTCGCTACAAGATACAATTGTCATGAGTCAAGAGATTGATGGCGTAAAGCCCTGTATCGACTTCGCCCACCTGCATGCACGGGCTGGCGNTGGCAGCATGAACAGCTATGAAGAATGGCAACAGGTGTTGGAGCAAATTGCTCAAACACTGGGCGAAGATGCGTTGAAAGATCTTCATATTCACCTCTCTGGTATCGAATACTCGCCGAAAGGAGAGCGTGAACACCTTACCCTGCAAGATGCCGACCTCGATGTAAATGCCATCTTTCGTGCCTTGAAAGATTTTGCCTGTCGCGGTCGTATTTTGTGCGAAAGCCCAGTTTTGGAAGACGATGCTTTGATCTTGCGCCAAAAGTGGATCGAGGTCTCAGGCGAACTCCCCTAAAATTCATCCATAGTTAGCGTAGATAGCATCGATGCTCATCTCTTCTAATCCATGTTATTTGCGGATGAAATCTATCAAGATCAAATTCTGCTCACACGCTCCATAGGTATCAAAATAAATGCGGTTCGTCAGCGGTTGCCCCTGTGGATCAAAGAGTTGAATATATAAGCTCTGTTGAGAGGCAATGGGCACATCTCCTAGCACAATCTCATAACCCGATAAACCATATTGTGGTGCAGTGCCGCTCAAACTGAGCAATTCAACAGCCTGACCATTGAGAACACCACCCACTACGACTAGCACCGAGGCGGGAGGAACAGGTGCTCCATTGGCATCAAAGATTTGTCCAGCCACACCTGCCCATTTGCAACCCAAATCGGGATATACAGTCGTGCTTGCAGTTGCCTTGGGACTGCCCGAGCTGAGCGCATAAAGCACCATTTCCTGCGGGAGAGGGGTCGGCGTCGGGATTTCGGTTGCCGTCGAGGTATACGTAGGGGTTAGGGTGGGTAAAGGGGTAGGTGTGATCGTTGGTCGGGGTGTGTTGGTGGGAATAGGCGTCCAGGTTGGGGGCAAAATTTGCAAAGGGGTTGGTGTCAAAGTGGGC
>JAOAHK010000269.1 GCA_026415275.1 Anaerolineales bacterium | reverse complement strand
AGCGTGGATCGAACGGCAAATGAACTCCTCGATCGGATATTGCAGCTTACTAACGAAACGATCGATAGCTACTCTTTGCCGTTTTCCGTGAATACGGAAGACATTTTGATCAATGATGGTTACCTCGGCGAAGGATATGGGGTTCCAACACAAGCTGACATCCAAGCGATTATTGACTTTGCTCGCTATGAAGGTATTCTGTTGGACCCGGTGTATACAGGGCGAGCTGCTGCTGGATTGATAGACCTTGTCAAGTCTGGTGTGATTCCCTCGGATGCATCAGTTTTGTTCTGGCATACAGGAGGATCGCCAGCATTGTTTGCAGAAGCCTATGAGAAATTATTTACTGCGATGGAATAGGCGCAATAGGTCATTTCTTATGCGTTTTTCCCATGCCGATCGAATGATCTGCTTGTCAAGTCTCTGAATGTCCATTTGCTGGGAAGGGATGTTTCCATACAATGAGTCTTGGTATTGCTGAATAAGTTCTCTGATCTCAGTTTCTGACTCGGGGAGAAGAGTTATCAGTTTTTTTGCCCGCTCTGAAGGGGTATAATGAATGGGAGCAGGGTCGCGAAGGATCTTAAGCGCAGTGTTGATGCACTGATAGGATTTTTCTATTGGAGAGAGCTTCATCAGTTGATTCCAATCAATCAATATTTTCGGAGGGGGTAATCCTAGGCCTCTGATCCTTCTTTCAAGTGCGTCAGGAAATTGCCGATAAACCTTAGCCAACTTTTGGCGATTTGGTTTGGTCAAAATCAGGAGAGAAAGGACTAAAAGGATGAGAACAATTAAAGAGAAATAAGCTCCTTTTGTATCTTTGGGGGATACACTTTCCGTTAAGTCTTCTTCCTGAAGCTTTTTCAAAATTTCATCAGGGTTGATCTCCTCTATTGAGTCCTCTGTCTCTGTCAGTAAATTATCGGGATTTTTGGGGCGATTGAGAGCTGGTTGCGCACTTGTGGGTTCAAATTCAACCCATCCAATGTTAGGAAAGAACACTTCTGGCCATGCATGAGCATCTCGTTGGCAAACGATATATACGTTTGCTGTTTGGATATCTTCTAGATTTCCTTCAGCAAAACCAACAGCTAGTCTGGCAGGGATACCCAAAGCTCGGAGCAAGAGCACCTCAGCCGTTGCGTAGTAATTACAAAATCCTTTTTGATAGTCGAACAAAAACCAATCTACGAGTTCCTGATTATTGTTAGGTAGACTCTCCATCGTTTCGACATAAGCAATGTGTGTCCTCAGATACTCAGTGATTGCGATCGTTTTGTCATAAGGTGTAGTGAGGTCTTTGGTGATTGTAAATGCCAATTGCTTAGTTCGCTCTGTGAGCGTATTTGGAAGTTGAAGATACCTTGCTGTGACCCAAAGCGGATAATCCTCTCCTGCATCGTGAAGTTGTTCTTCGGTTACGGTGCTAAGGGATGCGCGAGCATTATATGTTTTACTGGCTGGCAGAGGAGATCGTGGATGGATAGCAAACAGATCCTCTGTGCCATCTGGGTTGGCGATATATTCAATTTGAACTGCAAGATTTGTCCAATAGGGTTGCGAGGGAAGAATAAGCGTCTTTAGTGATTGANTACTGTAGATTGTAAAGGTATGGACACGGTTAGGGCGATCTGGAAAAGTAGGAAAATTTACATCAAAAGCATTGGTTTCTATGTCGCGGGTTGAAAATTCAGATACAGTCCATTGCCCATTCTCGTAGTGATCGTAAATTCGCGAACGCCAAAATAGGCGTGTTTCTGCGGGTAGTTTGGTCTGTGCGATTGCAGTGAAGATTTCATCTTCGCTCAAAACATTACCCCGACCTAAGTTCAAGGTTCTTTCATAGAATTCCGATTGAATTTGACTCGTGACTCGCAAAGAAGCGAAGGCATTTTCAAAATTCTTCTGGATCGATTGGAAGGGTTCTTTGAATTTTTCCCAAGCTCTGACTATTGCCTCCAATTGACTGCGATTAGAGGGTAAGGCAAATGAAATAATCAATAAAAAGCAAACGATCCCGATTGTAAACTGAAGTGATTCTGAGGATAATTGTGGGGGAATATAGAATTGACCCTGTTTCCATATCTCTTTTTGTTGGATGAAGAATAGACGACCGATAACCAATACAGCTAGAAAAGAAAAGAGATAAAGATAACTGTTTCGAAATGGTATTGAATGGTCGTAAGTATGAATGAGGATGATCGCTGTAAAAAGAGGAAAAATGATCCGAAAAACGTGTTTTGATCGCACAAGGTTGTAACCAGTATTCAAGCCAATAACCCAGAACAGGATCATCATTAGGAGTAGGAATAGCAGATTGTCGTAAACAGGCTGGTTGGTTGATATTCTTTGGAAAATGATTGCTAAACGGATCAGTATTGTGGATACTTTCTCGAGCCAAAAGGAGTTTGAACTTTGTAATAACCCCAATCGCCATCCAATGAAAAAAACACCATAGACGAGTGCTAAGAACAAGACGGTTCGGCTGCGAAACCGGCTAAATCCGAGAGCGAGGCCAAACAAGAAAGCCAGATTAACGATGTAGGCAGTCAAGTATAAATCATCTGTCCAATTAGTGACGAGTAAGCGTCTGGTCACAATTAAGGTTAACCCCCATACTAGGATAACCAATGTCCAATCTAAATCACGCGATTTAGGAACAAGGCTATCTTTGCGGAATATCCCTTGAGTCTTAAGTAGGTTCATCCACATCAATGATTTTCAATCTCATTTTATCGCAGTTTGTCAATCCAAAAAAATTTTCCGAGTAATGCCTCAGGGGAAAATTCGGTTAACCTAAAAATTTATGGATTAATTTCTCTCGAAATCAAATAAGCGGAAACAGTCTAGCTGAGCAATCATTGATAATTGTCGGAAAAAGTTTGAAATCAACTGAAGAGTGTGGTAAAATGTGCCCGTCATTTTGACCAAAAAAGGTGGAGGAACATTCATGCTAAATGATTGGTTATTCATCGGGTTGATGCTCATCATCGCTCCGATTTTCCCGATTGCTGCACTCATCATTCCGCGGATCTTAGCTCCAAAGAAACCAAGTCCTCTAAAATCCCAAACTTACGAATGTGGTATTGAAACGGTTGGAGATACTTGGGTTCAATTCAAGGCACAATACTACAACTTTGCCTTGGTTTTTTTGGTCTTTGATGTGGAAATTGTGTTTTTATTCCCTTGGGCTGTGGCATTCAATCAACTTCCTTTATACGGAGTGATTGTGGGTATTCTTTTTATTGAGGTGCTTGTTATTGGCTTAATTTATGCTTGGCGCAAAGGGATTTTAGCATGGTTCTAATGGATGATCGAAAAGGCTGATGAAGATTCATCAGCCTTTTCGCGCGCATCATGATCGAGAATAGATAGTTTATTGGAGGATTTTTTCAATGGCCGATCCAGTTAACTTTATTGCGCAATGGTTGAAGAGCTATTTGGAGAGTTTGGGTTTAGCTAGCGGGTGGATCTCAGTGATCATGGCAGCTTTAGGGGTGGTTGTGCTTGCATCTGCAGTTCTATTGGTAGATATATTTCTTGTTTGGGTTGAGAGGAAAGTCGTTGCTCGTTTTCAAGATCGATTAGGTCCAAACCGATTAGGTCCCTTCGGTTTATTCCAACCGATTGCTGACGTTATTAAGTTGCTAATAAAAGAAGACATCACCCCACAAGGTGCAGATAAGTTTGTCTATAATTTGGCACCTATTCTTGCACTGGCTACTGTGATCATGCTTTGGGCGGTTATACCGATCTCAGCAACTGTAGCAGGTAGTTCCATTAATGTCGGAGCGTTGTATATTGTTGCGGTAGGTGCAATCGGCACGCTGGGCATAATCATGGCGGGATGGGCGTCCAACAACAAATATGCTCTGTTAGGTGCATTTCGCATGGTAGCGCAAATGATTTCCTATGAAGTCCCGATGGTGATTGCAATTTTGATCCCGGTGATTCTGGCGAAAAGTATGACTCTAACAGATATTGTAGAAAGTCAAACCGTTTGGTACATTGTCTTGGCTCCAATTGCAGCGATTGTCTTTCTCATCGGAGCACAAGCGGAGTTGGGAAGAGCCCCATTTGATCTTTCCGAGGCTGAGTCGGAGATCGTTGCTGGTTTTCACATTGAATATACCGGGATGAAATTCGGTTTGTTTTACGCTGGTGAATTGCTCCATGC
>JAOAHK010000268.1 GCA_026415275.1 Anaerolineales bacterium | reverse complement strand
CTGCGCAAGTTTGGACGTTTGAGAACAAAGGACTTGCGTGGCTCAGCAACAAAGGTTCCTAAGGCACGTTTGCGAACTAAATATCCTTGATCAGCGAGGTTATCGAGCGCTTGACGGACGGTAATGCGGCTTACCTCAAGAGATTGAGCGAGTGAAATTTCGTTTTCGATAGCGTCTCCGGGACGCAATTCGCCCATGCGAATCCTTTGCCGAATCCGTTCCTCGATTTGGCGGTAATAGGGTATTGGAGAATGACGTTGAATGCGAAAATTGGTCATATTGGCAAGACCTGACTAGGTAATCTTTCTCTATGTTATAACATTATAACATAGAGAAAGGGAGTAATATGTAAAAAATTAATAATTCCTAATCAAGAAGAAAGCTCTTAAGGCTAAAACCCCACAGTATTTCTTCTACATGCTATAGTATTTCAGACGTCACAGCGAAAAAATCAAAACAGCCCCGAATTTTCTATCTTCGGGGCTGTCCTGATTAACCTACTTTGACAGTGCCTTCTTTGAGTGCAAATTCTGCGCCTTCTTGCAATGCGAGCAGGTTGGCTTCCATAAACTTTTTATGCCGCTCGGGTAGATGGTCTTCCAGCGCTTGCTTAATTTGGTCTAGCGATAGAACCGGCAATTTAGCTAGTAATGCTCCGACTGCCACCATGTTCAGCAAGCGGCGATTGCCTAACCGTTCGGCTATTTCATTGACTGGAATAAATATACTTTCAATGTCCTGCCGTTTAGGACCACGGTTAACCAACGAAGAATTAACGACCAGAACTCCACCAGGTTTGACCATTGGCTCATATTTTTCCAGAGAAGGCAAATTTAAGGCAATCACTGCAGTTGGATTCAGAACCAGGGGTGAACCAATTTCTTCATCGGAAATAATCACAGTACAATTCGCTGTGCCACCGCGCATTTCAGGCCCATAGGAAGGTATCCAGGTTACTTCCCTTCCGGCATCCATGGCTGCGTAAGCGAGGATTTGTCCAGCAAATAAGACGCCTTGACCACCAAAGCCGGCAATTAAGATTTCTGTTTGCATCCAGCCTTCCTTTCCTTACACCTTGAGTTCTTTGAGCGGTTCTGCAACCTTAAAATCTCCAATTGGGTAGTAGGGGATCATATGCTCTTCCAACCATTTGAGTGACTCTAGAGGAGAAAGTCCCCAATTGGTACTGCAGGTTGAAAGCAATTCCACCATAGAGAAGCCCAATCCGCGGAGTTGGGTTTCAAAAGCTAGGCGAATTGCCTTCTTTGCCATGCGGATGTTTTTCGGGTCGTGCAGACTGCGGCGGACGACATATCCTGCACCATCTAAGTTAGAAAGCAATTCCGCCATTCTTAAGGGATAACCCATTGTTTCAACATCTCTACCTTGTGGGGATGAGGTGGTTTTTTGCCCAGGTAGAGTGGTTGGCGCCATTTGACCGCTTGTCATACCATAAATCGCGTTATTAATGAAGAAAACTGAGATATTCTCGCCGCGGCCTGCTGCATGGACAATTTCTCCCATCCCAATCGAAGCTAGATCACCATCTCCCTGATAAGTAAACACAACACGATCAGGAAGCAAACGCTTGATGCCGGTTGCCATGGCTGGAGCGCGCCCGTGAGCAGCTTCGACAAAATCGCAATCGAAATAATTGTAGGCGAACACTGAACAGCCAACCGGAGCGACGCCAATCGTCCGCTCCCGAATGCCAAGTTCATCCATCACCTCGGCAATTAGGCGATGGGCAATGCCATGTGTGCAGCCTGGACAATAGTGCATTGTGGCTTCGGTAAGTGACTGAGGTCTTTGATAAACAATTTGTGCTGAAAGAGTCGTGTCCACGCTTTGCCTCCTAATTTTGCCAATGGATGACTGGCGCGAGCCGTTTCATCCATCTTTGGCGAGGATCCCCATCAAGCGGAATACCCTCGCAAACCATGCGCTGGATTTCGGATAGGATTTCGTCAGGGAATGGTACCATACCGCCCATCCGTCCGTAAAATTCGACTGGGACCCGCCCTTTGACTATATTGAGCACATCCTCTAGCATCTGACCCGCGTTCATCTCCACCACGAGAATCCCTTTTATACGAGGGATGAGACGCTCAATTTGGGGAACAGGGAATGGGCTTAAGGTGATTGGTCGCAAAAGACCAACCTTAATACCTTCTGCCCGAGCCATCCGCACGGCAGAGAGACCAATTCTTCCCGCTGTGCCAAACCCAATAACCACATACTCGGCGTCGTCGAGGTAATACTCTCGATAGCGAATCTCATTGGCTTGAATTTGATTCCAAACCTGCATCAGGCGGTAATTGGTCACTTCTTCGTCTTTTGGATCGATGTAGATCGAACTGAGGATGCGTCGCTCGCGGCCCATAGCGCCGCGCACTGCCCAGTCGGGATACTCCGTTTTGATCGGGCGCATAGGGGGCAATTCAGCCGGCTCCATCATTTGCCCGATATTGCCATCAGCCATAATAAAAACGATGGTGCGATATTTTTCTGCTAAATCGAAAGCCAAAACGACAAGATCAATAGCTTCTTGGACGCTAGCGGGTGCAAGGACGATCGGATGATAGTCTCCGTGTCCCCCACCGTGGACAATTTGATTGTAATCCCCTTGTGAAGGAGCGATATTCCCTAAACCGGGACCGCCTCGCACGACATCAATAATCACCACAGGGACTTCGGTGCCAGCAATATACGATAATCCTTCCATCATTAGTGAGATACCAGGACTGGAAGAGGAAGTCATTACCCGAGCGCCAGTACATGCCGCACCATAGAGCATGTTGATAGCAGCTACTTCGCTTTCTGCTTGCAAAAAAGCACGTCCTAAAGCTGGCATTCGCTCGGACATCCATTCCAACAATTCAGTCTGGGGCGTTATAGGGTAACCGAAATAGCCCTCCAGCCCAGCCCGAATGGCAGCTTCTGCCATGGCGATGTTGCCTTTTAAGAGCTCTTTTGCCATCGAGTTGCCTCCGCTTATGCAGGGACTTTTTGAGGAACTTCGCGAAAGACAGTCAACGCTGCCTCTGGACACATAATAGCGCAGATGCCACAGCCTGTGCAGCCATCACCGATGAGGGCAACGGGATGATAGCCCTTTGGAGTTAGACGAGCCATATCCAACGCTAATACATGTTGAGGGCACTCGCTGACACAAAGTTCGCAACCTTTGCAGTACTTTTCATTGACTTCGATCCATCCCTTTGCGGGCATAAACAACCTCCTAATTGTATAACCTGCACAATTTTTTACGACAATTATTATCGCATTTCAACAATTCAACGGCTAGTGTAAACTGTCATATTCCAAGAGTACAAACTTCCTAAAACTACGAAACCCTAAGTTGCTAGCTCGCGTTGCGGTATTCATTTAGAGAAATGAGGCTTCCGTTTGAGGTTTATACTGGCAGAAATGCTTATTAAATCACCTCACACTGAGTGCATTCGCACATCTGGTGATTTGAACGGAGGGGGAAACCTGAGGACGCCTCTGTCGCTACGCTCTCTTGGAATAACATCATCTTGTCCATCTTTAGTTTATTAAAATCAATCATGAATCAAACATGTAACCCTGAACAAACGTGTTCTTCCCGAATAGAGCTCTTTCTGTTTGTCCTGAAGGGACAAAAGAGGTCTTTTACACAGATGCCCCATTACGTTTGACGGGAGATGCGTTGCTCATCCGTTGACGGTATGTTTGCATGCACAAATGTCCGCGCGTCCAGTGCACTTTTCGGGCGGGAATCCTCGTTTGCCGAAATTATCTCCAGCTTTAGATGGTGCTACCAATACACAATTTTTGTTTGTCTGATTCAGCAAGAAAAAAAGACTGTCCGTTTTCATACGGACAGCCCGGAGGTATTGAAAGTAAGTCACTTTTTGTGATGTTGTTCTAATGCGCCCCGAGGTAGGCTTTGGCTACCATGGGGTCGTGAAGCAAGTCTGTAGAGTTGCCTTCCAACACAATTTTGCCTGTCTCAAGTACATAGCCACGATGAGCAACCGAGAGTGCCATCTGTGCGTTCTGCTCAACAAGCAGGATGCTCGTTCCTTGAGCGTTGATCTCTTGGATGATATTGAAAATTTCCTCAACTAAAATTGGAGAAAGCCCCATCGAAGGCTCGTCCAAAAGCAACAACTGGGGACGCGACATCAGGGCTGTCTCT
>JAOAHK010000267.1 GCA_026415275.1 Anaerolineales bacterium | reverse complement strand
GTTTGGTTGTGGGGGAGGACTGATGAATAAAGCGTGAGCCGGCCGGGATCAAGACGGTGGCAGTTGCGGTAAGGGTTGCGCTGCCGGCTGCATTAGAAGTGACGGTGAAGGTCACTTGCCCATTATCATCGGTCACTCCGCTGGTTTGGTTGAGCGTGCCAAACGTGGTCGAGACGTTGATTGTCTTTCCCTTCAGAGGTACACTTCCCTTCGTCAGGGTGACAGTGAAGGGATGCGCCTCTTGACCAGGCAGGAAATTGGTGGCATTTTGTGGAGTAATGGTTATATTCACATTACCGGCTTCGTATTCAGGAGGTATCTGGGAAGGAATAGAAGCCAGAATATTGTTGTAATGGGTCTTGACTTTATTGTCAGTCGTTGAATCCGCAGTCGTTGGATCGCTTTGATCCAAATTAAATCCATCGCTGAAGTGCCAAATTGCTGCCTGCCGGGCTGCGTTCAGTTCCTTGTCCTCAACCGGTGGATAATTGTTCACTAACCAAGCAATGCGCCAATCCGAGTAAAAGCCGGGGTCCAAGCAATAGGATTCGTTACTACCGACTGTGAAATTGATATCCGTACAAAAAGCATACTTGACGACTCCGCCGGGAAAGGTCAATTTAGCGCGAGCGGTATAGAATTGTTTCGATGTGCTTCCAATTGTCCCTCTTACTTGATAAGAGGTAATATCCACCCAAGTGTGATTAACACACAAGCTCCCTTCCCCCAAGCTCCCCATGGGTTGAGCATCGCCAAGTAGGCTCATCCCGCCCGGATCGCTGGGGGCAGCCAAACCGTTACTTACAGGGAGAGCGCTCAGTATCAGGCTCAAGATGAGCAGGCTGGCGCTTGCGATGAAGAGCAGTGAAGATTGCCCTACGGTTTTCCTTGTTTTCTGTTTCATAACTTTAGACCTCCTTAACAAACAAAAACTGCCGTTGCTTCCACCCACGGCAGCCAGACTATCTACTCCGTCAGGAATAGACCCTCAGCTTTGCGTCCCCACCTCACGATGGGTTTGCCGTTTCGATGCGTTTCGCGCTCGAAAATTCATTGAGTTAACGGGACTATAACATATGTTGTTACACAATACAATCCCCCAAAAGTACCAATTGATCCCAATTAGTTGGGCATTTCGTTTCAGTCATGTCTGCCTAGCTCTGCTATAATTCGATCACTTATCTGATGTCATCGGGTAAACAGACCCGAAATTTTATAAGAAACTCGTTCAGGAGCCTATCCGTGATCGATTCTTCATTCCCGTTGATTGATCTCCATCGTCACTTGGACGGAAACGTGCGCATCCGTACCATCCTCGATTTAGCGGCGCAACATGGCATCCCTTTGCCTGCATCCGACGAAGAGGGATTGCGCCCTTTCGTGCAGGTCACAGAGCCACAGTCTGACGTGATGGCATTCATAGAGAAATTTCGCTACATGGTGGGTGTTTTGGCTGATTATGACGCTTGTCGGCGCATCGCTTTGGAAAATGTGTTGGATGCCCATCAAGAAGGATTAGATTATGTTGAGTTGCGCTTCAGCCCGCTCTTCATGGCACAACCCCATCGCCTTCATCCGCAAGGAGTCGTTGAGGCGGTGATCGATGGTGTGGATGCCGGGCGAAAGGAGACAGGGATGAAGGTCAACCTCATCGGAATTCTAAGCCGCACTTATGGTCAGCAACTGGCTTGGCAGGAATTGGAAGCCTTGCTAGTGTTTGCCGATAAGCTGGTTGCCATCGATTTGGCTGGTGACGAAGCCAATTACCCCGGTAAATGGTTTACCGAGCACCTCGAACGAGCGCGCCAAAATGGTTTGTACTTAACGGTTCATGCTGGGGAGTCGGCTGGTGCGCAATCGGTTTGGCAGGCTGTACTTGAATTGAAAGCCAACCGCATCGGACACGCAGTCCATGCCATCGAGGACCCGCGATTGGTGGACTATCTCTCTGAAATGGGAATAGGAATCGAAACCAACTTGACTAGCAATGTGCAAACCAGTACGGTGAGCAGTTATGCTGCGCACCCCCTGCGCCACTTCCTCGAAAAAGGGTGCTTGGCAACGATTAATACGGATGATCCAGGTATCAGTGGCATTGATTTACGCCATGAATACGAAGTAGCAGCACCAGCGGCTGGTTTATCACCCGAGCAAGTGAGTCAAGCCCAACGCAATGCACTTGTAGTTGCCTTTTTAGATCAACAAGAAAAGGATGAATTGTTGAAAAAGAAGCAGATGGCTCTGTAGCCCAACTCATGTGTTGTAAATATACAAGACAAGAATGGAGCGATGCGCGATATCTAGTTTTATCCGCATTAGAGTCCGGAAGTCAATGTCTTTCCCTTATTTTGAAAACAGCAGTCTTAAGATTTTCTTTTCGGTGGCTCTCTTCGATGCGTTACACACGGGGAAAACAATACGAATCTGTTGGCGAATATTCAATTTGCGTATGACCTTCTTTGTCCCACAGCCCCAAAAGGTCGCTTTATATAAAGCGGGGATGACGCTATACACTTCGACTTCGCCAGGGTAAACACTTAGATAATAATAAGCCTTCTTGGCTTCTAATTTGACGGATACAGAGTCGTGTGTGTTGTTCCGTATGGTTAGACGCACTGGGTTGACCAATGGGGATATGGAGGATAGAAAACAGACTGCCATTAAGATCAACAGAAGAACATGTTTTTGAGTGTTCATCCTGACCTCCGATAGTTGGTTTTTTGTATTATCGCGCAAAGAAGAGTAGAGAATCAAGAGTCACATTCCGTGAGTAGTTCGGGTAAAACTAAGTTTTTCGGTGCAATTTCCGAGCTAGTTTGAGGATCCCAGGGGCGGGAGTTCCCCCTATCCCATTTAGAATCAATAGAGGATACCGGCGAGGTAGCTTGCAGATGCAGCCGCCTGCAATCCCAACTCATTTCGGGGGAAAACCGTCGTTATTCCTCATAAAAATTGACCTTTCCGTCCGAGATCCTTGTGTACCGCCACCTATTTACTTTCCAGCTTCAATCAACCTTTCGGGATCAACAGAGGTATAATAAAGACTAAAACCATCCTATTCTGCTCTCTAGAATTCTTTTTGTGGAGGGAGAAGGTGTTCCGATCATCTTTTACCACCACCAGCAAAAACCTTAATCGCAGCTTGTTTCCCATGCGCCTTTATGAAAAAGCCAAACGTTTAGGTGTGTGGGACCCGGCTGCCATTGATTTTAGCCAAGACCAAATGGATTGGGCTACCTTTACCTCGCAGGAGAAGGATCTGATTTGGTTATTGGTGTCACTCTTTGTCGCTGGTGAAGAAGCGGTTACCTTAGACTTACTCCCCCTAATTCAAGTTATCGCCCAAGAGGGCCGCTTGGAAGAGGAAATGTATCTGACCACCTTTATCTTCGAAGAAGCCAAGCACACTGATTTCTTTAGCCGCTTTTTGGAAGAAGTTGCCTCCTTTCCACTTTCGGCAGTGGAGCGTGATCATTTGCCACAAAGTTTAGCTGATTACCACACCGCAAATTATCGATATATCTTCTATGAGGCTCTCCCGCAAGCCCTGCAGGCCTTGCGCCGAGAAGCCACCCCAGCCGCACAGATTCGTGCTTCGGTCACTTACAACATGATCGTAGAAGGACTCTTGGCGGAGACGGGTTATCACGCCTTTTTCACCATGCTAGAGCGGAACAATCTGCTGCCAGGCTTGCGCAAAGGCATTTACTATCTCAAACAAGACGAATCGCGCCATATTGCTTATGGAATCTATCTGCTTTCACGCCTGATCGCTGAGTATCCCGAAGAGTGGCAAACCCTGGAAAGCCACATGAACAGCTTATTACCCTATGCACTAGGCGTGGTCAGCGATGCCTTTGCGCGCTATGAGGTTGTGCCATTTGGCTTGGTGGAGGAGGATTTTATCAACTACGCCATGGAGCAGTTTTCCAAACGGTTTGCTCGCTTAGAGCGAGCTCGACAAGCCAACCTGGATGAAATTCAACAACTTGCACAAATGGAACTTGGAGAATAAGGCATACCTTATGCTTTTCTTGGAAGTGGTGTTATCTAGGTGGATATCTAGGCATTCACCCTTCGTGGGGCTCTCTTAACTCAACCTTAAAACCGAGCGTTGTATTATTTTAAGATTGAGGGTATAATCCGTTCGCACCGCACACAAAGAACTCAGTGTCATAGGGGCTTTTTTATCATACGGGAGAGGCTCTT
>JAOAHK010000266.1 GCA_026415275.1 Anaerolineales bacterium | reverse complement strand
TCTCATGAGTGATTATCAGCCTGCGCGTTTTGTCGAAAAATTCCTTCACGCCCTAGAAGTTGCCGAGCAAACCAATCCTCAAAGCGGAATCTGTGGTTTCGAGCTTGAGTGGAACATGCTCGATTCTCATTTATGGCCGTTATTGACGGTGGGATCGGGACCAGAGCGCATCTCTTTTGTTGACTATCTACGGGACGAAATCTTGCCACCGTCTTTCCGTCCCCTCTCACAGCTTGAAGTGTATCATTGGATGATTGAATGGGCAACTCGGCCATATTATCACTTAATTGGAGCGGTTTATGAGTCTCGGGTTCTGGAAGCAGTCCTAATCAATGCCTTGCATCAGGCGAGTGAAAAGTTTGGTGAACGATTCTATTATTGGCATGGCAACTTGCTCTTTCAACCACAATTTGGCAAAGATTGTATTCCTGGCTCATGGAACTTAGCTAAAAGACGTTATCTTGAACGCTGCGTGGATTTGTATGGTGCTGCACTAGCAACAGCAGGTATCCATGCGAATCTGTCTTTACCAGAAACCTTGTTATCTTGGGATTTTGTCCACCAAAATCAAGATCTTCCGAATCATATCAGTCAACCGCTCCAACATCTCGACGATTACAAGAATTATGTTTACATTCGGGCAACCCGTTTACTCCGGGCTTTTGCTGCAGTTTTTATTGCCACAACGGCCTCGACTCCTTTTATCAGCCAATATCGAAATGGAAAACAAGTGATTGTGCTAGCAAAAGCGGATTCGGTGCGTAACCTGACATTTCCGAATCCAATCTTATTGGATTTGCCAGGGCTTTACCGATCGCATGAAGATTATCTGCGAATTTCTTATGAGTTAGTTCGGAAAGGCATCCGCTTTGGAAATAACAACTGGACACCTGTAAGAGCGCGTTCCTTTTCCGAACCGGTGGAACGTCTGATTGCCATCACAAGCGAACAGTTACGACAGCTATATGCTCGTGGGTTATACACAGCAAGCCGTGACGATCAAGCCGAAGAAATGGCGCGCCAAATTGAGGTGCAGAACCTTTTAGCGCGGATCAATATCCCAATGTCGCGGGTTGAAGTGCGTTGCGATGAAGGGGGGCATGATATGGAGACCGATCTAGCAAACTTAACCTTCAAGTATCTTTTGCTATTGCGTTTTTATAGTGACCCGTCTTTTGCGGTTAGCTTTCGATATGACACAGAAGATATTGAACGTGCGCGTCGAAACGAAGAAAAAGCTGCTCGTGATGGTCTAAGTGCTGCAATCGAAAACCCATTGAGTGGGAAACCGGTGCTCGTGCGAGATTTCTTGAAGTGGACTTTGGACGAATTGATGCCCTTGGCTGAGGGGTTAGAAATTGTCCCATATCTAACACCCTTAATTGAAATGGCAAACGGGGCTCCGAACACATCCCAAAAGATTCGCCAACGTGTGATACAGGACTTAGGTGATGTCGATGAGATCCCTTTAGAGTACATGCAAAGATTAGCTGAGGAGCGTGAAGAAGCTGTAAAGAAAGATATTGCAACAATTCAAAGTGAACTTTACAAATTAGGGAGGGAAGCAAATAAATTGGAAAGCTTGATCCAACGCGGGCGGGACGAATACCGTCAACATCCAAATGTACCAATTACTTTTAAGCCTGTCCGACCCTCACAAGTTCTCAAGGTGTATGCGGATAAAACGGCCGAAATCGTTGATTTAGCCATGCAGCTTATTCAAATCCCATCCGTCACTGCCTGCGCTGATGAACGATTGGGAGATGTTGCTTATGCTGCGTCCTACATTTGCAACTACGCGGAAAGATTTGGCTTAGAAGTACGTTATTTCAACAAACACAAATATCCAGCCTTGTTGATTGGTTTTCCAGGCAATCTTTACACTCCGTTAACCTTGAGCGGACATTTTGACGTGGTACAACCCGCACCTGACGACACACAGTTTCAGCCTCGCATCGAAGGGGATTACCTGATCGGTAGGGGGGCAGCCGATATGAAGACTGTAGTTGCTACCTATTTGGTCTGGTTAAAAGATCGCTTGTTTGTGGGGGAGCCCTATCCGCCAATCAATATACTTTTGGTTGGCAACGAAGAAAATGGTGAGTTTGAACCGATGGGCACACCTCACGTACTCAATCAAATTGCCAGTGAAGGGCATTCATTGCCTCAGCTCTTGATTGCAGGTGAACGTACTGGAGAAAAAGGCAACGAGCTGCTGGGAGAAATTTGTACCTCAAACCGTGGAATTATGCGCTTTGATATCATCACGAGAGGAGCAAAAGCCCACACAAGTCAGACGTCCGTTAGTGGTCAAATAAGGGCAGATTTGACAGCGAAATTATTTGACTTCCGCCAAAAAATGATTGAACTCTTCCAACACAGCTTGATCCTTTCAAGCCCTGACCGATGGAACTCCCAGTTTCAAATTTCCTTTGTGCGTATTGGGGAAGAGGGGTTGTATAACGTCTCGCCGGAGTACGCAATTATGGGAGTGGAGGTGCGGCCAATTCCCGAGGAGAATGTTGACGAATTAGTTGACAATCTGCGTAACTTATGCCGAGAAAATGACTTAGAATTCCATCTCAAGGTTTGTGAACGTGGGATTCAGTGCAATCCAGAAAACCCGTACCTGAGAACCTTGATTGAAGCATATCAAGATGTGGCACATGAGCCCCCGAAAATTGGAAGAAAGTTACCAGCGACAAGTGCCCGATTTGCACCACAAGGTCAAGGGATTGTGTGGGGGCAGAGTGGAATCGACCCCCATGGGTACAACGAAAAACACTACATTCCGAGCATAAAACCTTACTACGATATCCTTTCTGCATTTGCAAAACGACTTGAAGAGCAGTCTGTTTTATCCGTCAAGGAGAACCAACGATGAACGATAAACCAATCTTAGTTATGAAATTTGGAGGAACTTCTGTCGGAAGCAGTGAGGCGATGAGAAGTGTAAAAAATATTGTGGAAAGTGTTCTGAACGAAGGATGGATGCCAGTCGTTGTTCTTTCAGCGATGTCCGGAGTGACAGACGATTTGCTTCGCTCGACTGAGATGGCTAAAAACCGACGCTATGATCAGGTTTTGCAAACTGCTGGAGCTTTAACCACGCGGCACTATCAAGTTGTGGATGAATTGATCCCCGAAACAGAAAGGAAAGTTTTTATCAAGCAACAAATCGATCAATTGATCAGTATGTTTGCCGAGTACTGTCGAGCCATCGATATTATTGGAGAAGCTACCCCTCGCGTATTGGATGCTATCGCTGGCATTGGAGAGATGTTGTGTGTACGGATATTCTCTGAGTACTTAAATAGCAATGGAATCTCTGCCAGATCCCTAGATGCAACAAAATTAATTGTGACCGATCATGCTTACCAAAGCGCGCATCCAATTCGAGAAAAAACTGAGCGGAAAGTTAAAGAGATACTACTGCCAATTTTGCAATCTAAAATTGTACCAGTAGTGACAGGTTTCATTGCTGCTACTGAAGAGGGGACAACAACAACCTTGGGTCGGGGTGGAAGTGACTACTCTGCTGCGTTGTTTGGTGCTTACTTGCCTTCCAAAGAAGTTTGGATCTGGACTGATGTGGACGGTGTAATGACAGCTGATCCCCGAATTGTTCCCGATGCAACTACTATTGATGTCTTAACGTTTCGCGAAATCGGTGAATTAGCCTACTATGGGGCAAAGGTTGTTCATCCCAAAACAATGCAACCTCTTATCGACGCCGGTGTCCCTATTCGCGTTAAGAATACTTTCAATCCTTCTCATCCAGGAACAATCTTAACTTTGGAAAATGACAAGCAAACTAACGGTATGATCAAAGCTGTCACCTCGATCAAAGGGCAATCTCTAATCACCATAGAAGGAAGGGGGATGTTGGGTGTGCCTGGTGTGGCAGCTAGGGCTTTTGGTGCGGTAGCGGCAACTGGGACAAGTGTGCCTCTAATTACTCAAGCGTCTTCAGAGCAGTCGATTTGCTTCGCTGTACCCCAGAAATCGGTCGATATTGTTTTACAATCCCTGAACGACGCTTTCAGCCGTGAATTGGCAACCAGAGACATTGATCGAATTTGGGCGACTGATGAGGTTGTGATTGTGACTATCGTTGGTGCAGCAATGCGTAGCACACCGGGCATTGCAGGGCGAATTTTTGGCAAGTTAGGCTCTCATGAGATCAATGTCATTGCCATTGCACAAGGC
>JAOAHK010000265.1 GCA_026415275.1 Anaerolineales bacterium | reverse complement strand
CTCCATAGCGGTCGGCCTGACGCCACACCGTCTCGCTTTGGGGTTCCACACCTTGTACTGCATCGAAAATCACCACCCCACCATCCAGAACGCGCAACGAACGCTGTACCTCGGCGGTGAAATCGATGTGTCCGGGTGTATCTATAATGTTAATCTGCGTTCCGTTCCATTCAGCGGTAACCGCTGCAGAAACGATGGTAATGCCTCGCTCTCGCTCTTGCTCCATCCAATCGGTGACGGTTGTCCCTTCATCGACCGATCCGATACGATGGGGTTTGCCCGTGTAGAACAATATCCGCTCGGTTGTGGTAGTTTTGCCGGCGTCGATGTGGGCAATGATGCCAATATTGCGGACTCGTTCTAACGGCAATCGGCGAGACATCTCTCAAACTCATCAACCAAAACTCACCGAAGGTTCAATCAAACGCGATAGTGAGAGAATGCACGATTGGCTTCCGCCATTTTGTGCGTTTCTTCACGTTTGCGCACGGCTGAACCGGTGTTGTTGGCTGCATCCATCAACTCAGCCGCCAGTTTCTCCGAAAAAGTTTTGCCACTGCGCGCTTTAGCCGCAGCAATGATCCAACGGGAAGCCAGGGCAAACCGCCGGTAAGGCGGCACCTCCATTGGCACTTGATAGGTCGCACCACCAACTCGGCGCGGCTTTACTTCCATCAATGGAGCAACATTCTTGATTGCTGCTTCGAACACCTCCATCGGGTCTCTTTTGGTTTTTTCTTTCACCATATCTAGAGCATCATAGACCAGACGGGTTGCTAGGCTTTTCTTGCCGCGACGCATCACACGATTGATGAACGATTGAACTTCCACGCTGTGATAGCGCACATCGGGCGGGATTTCAAATCGTTCGGGTTTATTTCGTCGAGCCATGCTATCTCTCCATCACCACAAGTTAATCGTCTATGTTAAGTCTTCTGGGTTTAGGCACATCTATTTCGGTCGCTTTGCGCCATACTTTGAACGCCCTTGCTTGCGGTTATTCACACCAGTCGTATCGAGTGAACCGCGCACAATGTGGTATCGAACCCCAGGCAAATCCTTCACACGGCCACCGCGCACTAAGACTACCGAGTGTTCCTGCAAGGTATGCCCTTCACCAGGAATATAGGCTGTTACTTCGATGCCATTGGTGAGACGGACACGAGCAATTTTACGCAAAGCAGAATTCGGCTTTTTAGGCGTCATGGTACGCACAACTGTGCAAACTCCTCGCTTCTGCGGGGCGCCTTTTGCCTGACGCTTGCGCTGTTGTTTCATCGAATTCAAAGTATAGAGCAAAGCAGGTGCCTTGCTTTTCTCCTTCTTCGATTGGCGTCCTTTGCGCACAAGTTGGTTAATTGTTGGCACGTTAGCCTCCACAAAAACAAACTCAAAAATTCTCTTCCATCAAGGGAGGCCACCCAACGTACGATGGCCTCACCTCGAAACCTCATTGAAAGCCTATTTAATTGTCTGGCAAATCCTTCTTTGTCTCAAACGGCGAACGGGGATTTTACCACGCGGATAAAAGATCGTCAAGAACTTCGTAAAAAATTTCCCAAACTTCCTTACTAAAATCCCTCGCCAATATCCAACAGTCCAGTTGGTGGTTTAATCGGTCTCGCCCGCTCCTCATCTTTGCCAAAGCGGATAATTTCACCCGTATCGGTAACCGCCTCGACTGCTAACGCTAAGCTCTGCAATTCTTTGACCAGCACCTTGAAAGAAGCGGGAATGCTCGGCTCTTCAATCGGTTCTCCCTTGACAATGGACTCGTAGGTTTTCACCCGTCCCTGAACATCATCGGACTTTACAGTCAGCATCTCTTGTAATGTATAGGCAGCTCCGTAGGCTTCCAACGCCCAAACCTCCATCTCACCAAAGCGCTGACCGCCAAACTGCGCCTTCCCACCCAATGGCTGTTGAGAAACCAAGCTATACGGCCCAGTGGAACGGGCATGAACCTTATCTTCCACTAAGTGGTGTAGCTTGAGCATCGTCATTACACCGACTGTGACGGGTTGGTCGTAGGGTTCACCGGTCTTGCCATCCCGCAGGATTTGCTTGCCTAAAATCGGCATTGGGATACCGCTCTGCAGCATTTTCTCTTCCGCCTGCTGGCGAATTTCCTCTGGTGAAGAACCTTTGACCTCTTCGCCCAGGCTTTCCAGCCACAGTTTCAAACAAGCCGTCACAGCATTGATGTCTAACTGCTGCCGCCGATTGCTAGGGACTGCTGCGCGGTCCTCAAAGAACAAAATCTCATCGGGGTTATATCCCTTGTCCTTGAGATACTCGGCAAACACTGCTCTACGAGCGTATAAGGGTTCTGATATGATGCGATAAACATCGTAGCCACGTTCTCCGAGCCACTGTTCCATGTAATACCGCCGCACTTCTTCATCGTCCTCGATCATCTCGGGATCATATTCTTGACTCTTCAGCCATTCCCAAGCTTTTTCGCCGGTTTCTTTCCAAGCCTGATCGATCATCCATGCACGAGCTAACTCAGCTTCGATTTCATCCTCCGAGGCACCATCAAAGACAGGCGTAATGGCGCGAAAGCCCAACCGATGAGCTGCCCAGCCTAAATGGGTCTCCAACACCTGTCCGATGTTCATGCGGCCCGGAACACCCAATGGATTTAGGATAATATCCACGGGTTCGCCATTTTCCATAAATGGCATATCCTCGACGGGAACCACTTTGGAAACCACACCCTTATTTCCGTGTCGTCCAGCCATCTTATCGCCAGCGGTGATCTTGCGCCGCTGGGCAACCGAGACACGCACCATCTTATCAACACCCGCTGAGAGATCCGAGTTCTCCTCCCGGGTAAAGACCTTTACTTCAACCACTTTCCCTCGCTCACCGTGTGGCATGCGCAGCGAGGTATCCTTTACATCTCTGGACTTCTCGCCGAAAATCGCTCGCAAAAGCCGTTCTTCCGGGGTTAGTTCCTTCTCGCCTTTTGGTGAAATCTTCCCCACAAGAATATCATTTGGACCAACTTCTGCCCCAACGCGAATGATGCCGGTTTCGTCTAAGTCCTTGATCGCTTCTTCACCAACATTGGGGATGTCGCGAGTGATCTCCTCTGGACCTAAACGGGTATCGCGTGATTCCACCTCATATTTCTCAATGTGCACAGAAGTGTATTTATCTTCTTGAACAAGCCGCTCCGAGATCAAAATAGCATCTTCGTAGTTACCACCTTCCCAGGAGATAAACGCAACTACTACATTTTGACCGAGGGCAAGTTCACCGTTTTGGGTAGAAGACGAATCGGCAATTACATCCCCAGCTTTCACGCGCTGTCCCTTGACCACTGCCGGACGCTGATCAATACAGGTGGATTGATTTGAACGCTGATATTTGCGCAGGGTATAGCGGTGAATCTGCCCATTGGTGGAACGGATATCAATATAACGTCCGGTGACTGAGACGACCTCGCCATCTTCTTCAGCAATCACCACTTGCCCCGAGTCCAGCGCGGCGGCTTTCTCCATCCCGGTTGAGATAATCGGTATCTCCGGCTGCAAAAGCGGCACTGCTTGAGCCTGCATGTTCGATCCCATCAAGGCTCGGTTAGCGTCATCATGCTCAAGGAATGGAATCAAAGACGCACTGATGCCCACAATCTGGTGCGGGGCAACATCCATATAATCTATGCTCGTTGGGGAGGAGAAAATAAATGAGTTATGATAACGAGAAGAGATACGCGATCGCACAAACTCGGCGTGTTCCGTGAGAGGAGCATTAGCTTGTGCAATCACATAACGGTCCTCGATATCCGCAGATAGATATTCTATGTCCTCTGTGACAAAGGGGACGATCGCAATATCTTTGGTGATTTTGGCGTTGCGGATTTTCTCTGCTAATTCCTCTGTGATGCGTTCGCCGCTCTTAGCAATTATTTCTCCCGTTTGAGGATCGGTTACATCTTCCCGCAAGGCTCGTCCAACCAAGCGAGGGTCTTGGGGTGAAATTGTCCGTAAAACCTTGCGGTACGGTGTTTCGATAAAGCCATACTCATTCACTCTTGCAAACGAAGCTAAACGACCAATAAGACCAATATTCGGACCTTCAGGGGTTTCGATCGGACAAATACGGCCATAGTGCGAGTGGTGGACATCACGCACATCAAAGCCCGCTCGTTCACGACGCAACCCACCCGGCCCCAGTGCAGACAAAGTGCGTTTATGGCGCAACTCCGCCAGGGGGTTGGTC
>JAOAHK010000264.1 GCA_026415275.1 Anaerolineales bacterium | reverse complement strand
ACGCAAGGGCGAATGACATCGCTCCCCGCCACGATGTGTTCCTCCTCAAACTTTCATTGGCTTTCGGTAGGAACTCTCGTTTGAAATGGCGTGCCTTCAACTTCCCTTTGCGTGTCAGCTCAACCCATTGCTGTTTCTCTTCAGCGCTTATCGTGACAAGGCGCTTTTTTTGCTGGCATTTTTAGGGTCTCCTTTGCCCAATATGTCTCAAGTTTTCGTCCATCTTACTCTCATAGTCAAGGCATTGGTAAAAGTTCAGGGACGAGCTCAAGAACAAAATTCTCACCCGCAGGCTTTTCCCAAAAAGCAAAGGGCATCAGGCTCATGCAGCTTTCCCCAAATTTGTGCTATGATGAATGCAATGGTTTTGTAATGGGAGGTTCGCCAATGGAAGTTGGTTTGGTGCGTCAGGTGGATATCGATCGAGAAATGCAGCAGGCGTATCTGGATTACGCGATGAGCGTAATTGTCGCCCGCGCCTTGCCCGATGCTCGCGATGGCTTGAAACCCGTTCATCGCCGCATCTTGTATGCCATGCTTGAGTTAGGCCTGCGCCCCGATAGCCCTTACAAAAAATCTGCGCGCATTGTAGGCGAGGTATTGGGCAAATTCCATCCGCACGGCGATATGGCTGTTTATGAAGCCATGGCGCGTATGGCACAACCCTTTACTATGCGCGTCCCGCTTGTGGATGGTCAGGGTAACTTTGGCAGCGTGGATGGCGACCCGCCAGCAGCGATGCGCTACACCGAAGCCCGCCTTACCCCCGCTGCCATGCAACTGCTTGTTGATCTGGAGAAAGACACAGTCGATTTTGTCCCCAATTTCGACGACACCCTGCGCGAACCAACGGTCTTGCCTGCCGCTTTCCCCAATTTACTGGTCAACGGCGCCAGTGGAATCGCTGTAGGGATGTCCACCAGCATTCCGCCGCATAACCTTGCCGAAGTGACCGATGCCCTGCGCTATCTTTTAGTGAACTGGGAAAAGATCGATGACATTACCATCGAAGACCTGATGCAGTTCATCCAAGGGCCAGATTTTCCGACCGGTGGCATCCTTTTGCCGTCGGAAGGGGAGCATTCGCTCACTAGCGTCTATGGTAGCGGGCGAGGGCAAGTGACGGTGCGCGCTCGGGCTCACCTCGAGGAAATGGAACGCGGGCGCAGCCGCATTATCGTCACCGAATTACCTTATGCGGTTAACAAATCAGCCCTCATCGAGCGCATTGCCGAACTGGTGCGTGAAGAGAAGCTGAGTGGTATCACCGATTTGCGCGATGAATCCGACCAACGGGGAATGCGCATTGTTATCGAAGTGGGCAAGAACGCCGACCCAGAACAAGTCTTGGCGGAGCTCTACCGCCATACGCCTATGCAGTCCGTCTTTAGCATTATCTTGTTAGCCTTGGTAGATGGCGAGCCGCGCCTGATGAGCCTCAAACAAGCCTTACGCGTTTACATCGATCATCGCCTGACCGTGATCCGCCGCCGCAGCGAGTACGAACTACGCCGCGCCCGTGAGCGCGCCCATATCCTCGAAGGGCTGCGCATTGCATTACAAAATTTGGACGAAGTCATCCAACTGATCCGCAAGTCACCTGATGCCGAGACGGCGCGCGGGCGGCTGATGCGCCGCTTCAAATTGAGCGAAATCCAAGCTCAAGCGATTCTGGATATGCCTCTGCGCCGCTTGGCAGCTTTAGAACGCAAAAAAATCGAACTTGAATACCAAGAACTGCTCAAGCGGATTGGAGAACTGGAAACTTTGTTGAAATCGCCGCCCAAGATGCGGGCACTAGCAGCCGAAGAATTGGTTGCCATCAAAGAAGCCTTCGGTGAACGACGGCGTACCCAAATCGCCGTTCGCTCTGCCAAAGGACAAGCACCACCCCTCACCATCACCGAGCTTGCCCCGCAGGGTGAGAGCTGGGTGAGCATTACCCTAAACGGATTGATCTCGCGCAGCGCAGACAATAAACCGCCGCGGCTGAGCGGCAACGAAGCCCCAGCCTGGTTGCTCAAAGCCTCGAACCGCGATACCCTTTATCTGGTTGCCGAAAACGGTGAATGTGCTGCAGTCGCTTTGCACAGCTTGCCGGCTTGCAACCGACCAAGCGAGGGCTTGCCCATTGAGGACCTCTCTCCGCTCAAGGGAAGCCACGCTCTGGCAACGGTTTTTACCTTACCTCCCAAGGCAGAACGACCTAGCAATAGCTTCATCCTGACTGTCACGCGTCAGGGGTACGTCAAGAAATCCAGCTTAGATGACATTGGAGGCCCCGCAGCTCATCTTTTTACCCTAACAAAAGTTAATGAGGGAGATCGCTTAGGTTGGGTTCTCTTAAGCAAAGGTGAGCAAGAAATCTTACTCGCAACGGCTCAAGGGATGGCAATCCGTTTTTCAGAACAGAGTGTGCGCCCAATGGGGTTGCTCGCTGCGGGTGTGTTGGGGATTAAATTGAGCGATGGAGACGAGGTGGTCGGTGCTGAAGTGCTACCCAAAGCGGGTGAAGTGCTTCTGGTTGTTTCAGATGGACGGGCAAAACGTTTATCCATCGAGCAATTTCCCTTGCAAGGGCGCTATGGGCAGGGAGTACAAGCTTGGAAGTTGAGCTCATCGGTTCGCTTGGTTGGCATGGCGATTGGCAAAGCAACCACCCAAGCCACGCTCTTTCTGGAGAAATTGGCGCCAAAAAGTCTGCGTTTTGACGAAGCGCCGTTGCAAACCCGCGCTGGGCGAGGCAAAGTGGTGCAAGATCTCAAATCTGGTGACCGCATTGTCCGTATGACAGTCGCATGGGAGAGCTGCATCCAAGTTGATGGCTCAACTATTCCCACACGCCGCAACCGCAAAGTGGTGGAAACCCGCAAATAACATCAAGAAACTCTAAAGATTCTTCAGCCGCTCCGCTTCTTTGAAGTGCCATCGCTGCATCCAGAACTAGTCTAATGGGAATCACCCTCCATCTTGTTTTCCTAGCGAAGCGAGAAATCCGATCGTCTCTTCAATTGCTGTACTTCTTTATGAACATCAGAATAGCAAATTCATTATGAACGGAAGGCTAAAGAGCGAAGGGACTTCCTCCATGTTTAGCTCGCTTTGCGCAGCGTGACGGGGTATGTTCGAAAGGACACAGAACGAGTCGATAGAATCTTCAACTGAACTGTAGCAAGCACCCCTCCCAGGAGGACGTCTCCACAGCACAGGAGATCAGAGCGGTTATAATAGTAACAACGTTTGAATTTTCTGCGGAATAGCATGATCGGATAAAAATGACATTTTCTCCCTATTTGGATGTTTCCCCGCGGGGCTTGCCCCCGCTATCGGAGACCTTGCCCAAGGCAATCGAGAATCTGGTTCGCCAAATTCAGCCAGAGAAAATTATCCTCTTCGGTTCCTACGCTTATGGGAACCCTACTCCAGATAGCGATGTGGATTTGTTGGTCATTTCGAATACAGCGAAGCCGCGCCGAGAGCGAGTGGTGGCAGTTTCCCTTGCCCTTTACCCACGCATGTTCCCGGTAGATATTCTGGTAAAGACACCTCAAGAACTTGAGGACGAACTCCCACACAACTTTTTTTGCGTGAAATCCTAACCAAGGGCATTGTTTTGTATGAACGTAGATGAGCCCCAAATTTGGATGCAATACGCAGAAGAAGATTATCGCTTGGCAGCTTCCTTATTACGTCGTAAGCACAAACCTGTTCTGGGGATTTGCTTGCATGCACAACTAAGCGCCGAAAAATACCTTAAAGCCTTATTGCTATCGAAGAAGGTACCTTTCCCCAAAACCCATGATCTCCCGACTATGAATTCCCTTTGCGTACAGGCTGGAATTCTTACAGGTTTCTCGCCAAAATTGCTCACGCTCCTATCCGACTATGCAGTGGCATCACGATACCCAGGTGAGGAGCCCACGCTGCAAGAAGCTTACCAAGCGCCAGAGATTGCTAAGAATGTGCGCAAGTTCGCCCGAAAGTGGTTACAGGAGAATGGATACCCCCCTTTCGCAAGGGGAGGTAACCTGAGATAAGCTTGTTTCCAAAAGAGGGCTGGTCATGAAAGATGGGAGTTGAAAATGGAAATGGATACACTAAAATCCCCAACCGCTTTTCTCCATCAGATGTTGGGAGCGCTACCTCTTGCTCCCGTCTTACAAGAGTATGAAGACTGGTGGTGGGCAGAAGGGATGCAGATCTCCACCCAAGTCGATCGGGCGGGCACACCGTGGGTA
>JAOAHK010000263.1 GCA_026415275.1 Anaerolineales bacterium | reverse complement strand
ATGTAGAGCGGCATTTATCCCGCAAAGGCATGGCGACATAAATGTTGCGTTACGGGATGTAGGGCGGGATTTATCCCGCAAAGGCATGGCGACATAAATGTCGCGTTACAGGATGTGGAGCGGGATTTATCCCGCATAGAGTCCAGTAACACTGACGGTTGTACTGCATTTACGGCTGGGGGTAGGGCGTAGTAGGAACGGGGTTGAAGGGCTGTGTAGGCATAGGATATGGACCTGTCGTCACCGTTGGTAATGTGGGGAGTGGTGCGCTGGTAGGGGTAAAGGGTCCTGTCGTTGGAGTTGCACCGGTAGGAAGAGGTGCTGTTGGGATCATGGGTGTTGTCGTGGGCGACGGTTTTAGAGTTGGTGTCTGCGTAAAGGTTGGTGTAGGTGTGAAAGTTGGTGTGCTCAAGGAACGCAGTTTTAGGCGCGCCATGGTCGTAAACGGTGATTTACTGTAATCCATCCATAAGCGATAATACGCTGCAACAGCGGCACTTTTATCGTTGCTCAATTCGGCAGATAATCCAAGGAGATAATAATAACGGTCGCAGCTCCAGGTTGCCCGACAAAGCAAGCCGGGAAATTTCTGCAAGTCCAGTAAGCGGCGATAGATTTGGCTTGGTTCTTCGCCCTGAAATAGTTCATCTTCAAGCTGTGCTAGGGCGTCTTTGAACTTATCAGGATAATAGCGGGGAAGTTCAACGGTTTGAACGTAGGGGTGGCGATCAACTGGATTTCGAAAGACACGAAAAGCCTGCCGTTGGTTGAGTAGAATAACAGGGGGAACGGCTTCAGGATCAAAATAGCTCAAGGATGGGTTTTGATTTTCAGCTTGTTCAAGTTGCAGAGCTGTAAAGCGGTTGTTGCTTGGGAACAAAGCCCAAACTTCTAATTTTTCACCTGAACGGTGTTGCACAACAAACCAAAATTCTTTGCTGCCATCGCCATCAAAGTCAAAATATCCTGTCGAGCGACGAACAACGCCAATTCGGTTTAGATAGGTGAGTAAATCATTCACTTGCTGGGTTTCCTGTTGTTCTAACAGATTTGCTAAAACAACTCCTGCTCGGCAATATGTTGTGGTGACGCAGGCACGGTACAGATCATCTGCCGAGCGATAGGTTTGCAGAAAATTCTGTGCTGCTTCTAACCAATGACTCGAAGCGATCGAGGGATTCTGCAGTAAGTCTTCCAAGGTTTTCTTGGCAGCGGCAAAGTTTCCCAGCTCAGCGAAGTAAACCGCCTTTCGAAAGCGCCACTCATCCTTTGCATCAGGCGGGTAAGGTTTACCTTCGGTGTCAGTGGCAGGTGGCCAAAATGGCAACAACGCATCGATAAGTTCAATGGCAACTTCTCTATCCCAGACGTTAGACGCATGTTCAACAAGGAGACCACAGTAGCTTAGCGTTTCGCCGTACGGAAAAACCTTAATATTTGTACTGAGAGGAACAAGCGCTAAACCATTCCATTCATAATCGCGTTGCAAATCGAGTGGGCAAGTGGGAAAGATGCGTGTTGTAAAAGATAATACCTTTTTCCCATCCTCATTCGTATATACGTCCCAATGGTTGAGATAACTCATTCCAATTTGAAAGGGTGTGCGAATGGGATCGAAAGATAATTCGACCGGGGGCAATTTGGAAAGATCGTAAATGCTTGGATGAGAGATCCAACGCACAGTTTCAGGGTTGGCTTGGTATATCACGATTTCTTCAAGGCTATCGTCAGTTAGGTCTGCTCGGAAGACTTTGTATCGAGGTGGTTCCTTTGTCGGTAGCGCAGATGATGGAGGTGAGGTGATTGGCAAGGGGGAGAAATCAAAGCCAAGCAACAGTGGGTAGACTTTAAATGCTGCAGAGGTTTCGGTGACAAGGAAGAAGGCGCTACCTCGGCCGCTCAACTCCAATAAATGTGCGGATAATAATCCCGATGGTGGCCGTAAGGGGGTGAGAATTGTCTTCATGGATAAGGGAAGCTCGCTAATCCACTGTGGCAATTGGGATAAGGTAGTTTGATGGGAATTAAGCCCATTTTCGATCAGAGATGCAAAAGCAACACCCGCTTTTGCATCGCCAAGGCGAGCATAATTAACTGCTTGCTGCCAACGCCATCGGGCTGCGTAGCGACTGTCTGGAAAGCGAAGCAAGGCTTCGTTTTGCGCAAAAACTGCGTATGTGAAAGCATTGTTGTAATTGCGATCGTTTTCGCCACGGGCACTGGGTGAGAGGGTGTTGGGATAATCCTGAATTAGATCGACCAAGGCTACCGCAAGGTCTTCTGTCCATTCATTCAACGAATAATTTGCTTGACCACCAAAGGGAACTGCGGGGGTTAAAGTAGGTGGCCCAGGTGGAGTTGGGGTTTCACTGGGGAGCGGTGTACGGCTAGGTGTGGGTGTGATCGAGGGAGTCAAAGTTGGCCGGGGAGTTAGGGTTCGCGTTGGAGTGAGCGTGATAGTTGGCGTCTGGGTTACCGTTGGCGTTATGGTTGGGGAAAGGGTAAAAGTTGGTGTAATTGTGGGTGGTGGGGCAAGAATTACAGGGTAGGCGACAATTAAGAAAACTAGCGTGAGGATAAATAATCCAATGAAGACCAAGCTGGTAAGCAAGATGCGAATTTGAACCGATGGACTAGACGATTGGGGTAACACAAGCTTCGATCAACAGGTTGTAGGCTTGGCTGAGGATTTCTTCCGATAGAGGGAGAATGGGAGGGCAAGTCTGCCAACGGGGGAAGCCTGCCAAACGGGGAAGCAGCCCCTTAACCAAGGCACTGGCAGGGGGATATTTATCAATTACGCGCCTGGCTCTGTTAAGCACTTCGCTGAGCTGGATAAAGGTTTGTTCATCACCCCGCTGATAGGCTTCCCAGGTTTGCCTTAAGAAGTTGGGAAATAAATTGGCTCCTGCGGTTATACACCCGGCAGCTTGGTTTTTTAAGGCAAACGGTAAAAGATTATCTTTCCCAGTAAAGACATTCAATTCTCTTCCAAAATGATCGCCCAATTGACGACAAAAGAGCTCATCTCCTGAGGAGTCTTTCAATCCATAAAAGTTGTAAGGGAATTTCTCTTTGAGTTTATCGAGCAAAGTTAGCGAAACCGAAATCCCAGTCAACTGCGGAATGTGATAAAGCAAAAACTTACCGTCTCTGGGGGCAGCGCGTTTGATAACTTGCTCAAACCATGCTAATAGACCCACATCTTGCGCACTTCTAAAGTAATAGGGTGGCAATACGACCACACCATCGTATCCCAGAGTAAATGCTTTTTTGGTCAGGAAAATCGTTTCTTCTAAACTGGGAGTGCCAGTGCCGGCCAGAAGATAAAAATTTGGGCGTTCTTGTCGGATGGCGAGAGCTGCCCTGAGAATTTGCTCTCGCTCTTTGCGGGAGAAGGATGGACCTTCACCAGTAGTGCCAAGCAAGAGTGCACCATGACAGCCTTGCTTAGCTAGGAAGCTCAGATAGGTGACCAAGCCTTGTGTGTCAAGTTTCCCATTTTCAAAGAGGGGAGTAATTGCTGCGGCGAAGATACCTTGTAAGGGATACGTTAGCATCACCTTCACATTATACCTGATTCTATTTATAGTAAATCGAACGCAATTGTGTGAGATGCAAAATGATGTAGAAAATACTTGCCAAATGATCCAATTTGCGGTTTGATGATATTGTATAATGAAATTAACTGCAAAACGGGATTTTGTTTTCTGTTTGGGATGGGTGGTGAGATGGGAGACAATACTTTCCTTTCCCTAAAACAGCATTGGCTGAAGTCGATGCCGTTTCGAATCGCATTGCTTTATTTTCTGATTGCTTCGCTTTACATTTTCTTTTCTGATCGTTTGCTCGTGATCATTACTCCCTCGATGGAATCTTACCAAAAAGCGCAAACCTATAAAGGTTGGGGGTTTGTAGCCACTACAACCTTTCTGCTTTACCTTGTTTTGAATTCAGAACATCGACAACTGCTCCGCATAAACGAGCGATTAGAGGAAGAAGGGGAAAAATTAAAAACGACGATTGGTCAATTGGAGGAGGCATTTCGTGAAGTAAGAGCCTTGGCGTTGCGGTGCAGTAAAATCGAGGAAATTGAGCGGCGAAGACTGGCGGATGAGTTGCATGACCGCGTCGGGCAAACGCTGACTGCAATGAACCTCAACCTAAAAATATTGCATGGCTTATTACCTCGAGAATCACCTCAGCCAGTTTTTGAACGGTTACAAGATGTGCAATCCTTGATCGC
>JAOAHK010000262.1 GCA_026415275.1 Anaerolineales bacterium | reverse complement strand
CGTCAAGATGGTGCATAACGGAATTGAATACGCCGATATGCAATTGATCGCTGAGACTTATGCTTTGTTAAAGAGCGGTTTAGGTCTGAATGCTTCTGAGATAAGTAAAACCTTTGCGGCTTGGAATCGGGACGTGCTGAACTCTTATTTGATCGAAATAACCGCCCAAATTCTAAAGGTAATAGATGAGGAAAGCGGAGAGCCTCTCGTGGAAAAGATTTTGGACGTAGCGGAACAAAAAGGAACCGGAAAATGGACTTCCCAAGAAGCACTTGAGTTAGGTGTTCCCATCCCAACCCTGAATGCCGCTGTGGAAGCGCGAGCTTTGTCTGCCCAACGCTTTCTGCGCCTAGAAACCTCCCAACTGTTAGGTGAATTAGCCGATCTGCCATCTACAAACCCGCGTCAACCCATTGCTTCGCTGAAATGGGCTTTATATGCCTCGAAAATTTGTGCCTATGCTCAGGGATTGGCGATGCTGGGAAAAGCAAAACAAGCTTATGGTTACGAATTCGATTTGGGCGAGGTAGCGCGAATTTGGCGGGGTGGCTGTATTATCCGTGCCCGCTTATTGGAGGACATCCGCCGCGCCTACGCCGCTAACCCAAATTTACCGAATCTCATCCTCGACCCCTTCTTTCGAGATGCGGTATTATACGCCCAAATCTCCTGGCGAGAGACGGTGCAATTTGGGGTCGGCAAAGGCATTCCTATACCAGCGCTGAGCACCGCCTTAGCCTACTTTGATAGTCTGCGCAGCAAAAAACTGCCAGCAAACCTCATCCAAGCGCAGCGCGATTACTTTGGTGCCCATACTTATCAGCGGATCGATCGGGAAGGCACTTTCCATACACATTGGTATTAAAAAATCAGCAGGGTCAGTGCATTCTGACCCTGCTGTAATTGTTGTACGATTATCGTTTACGATAAGGGGACAACATTCGCAGCTTGCAATCCCTTTGGACCTTCCTCAATTGAGAATTCAACCTTTTGGTCTTTAACCAATTTGCGGTAACCTTCTGTCTGAATGGCAGTGAAATGCACAAACACATCTTCACCATCTTCACGCCCCAAGAAGCCGTAGCCCTTTGCGGCGTTGAACCATTTGACAGTTCCAATAATCCGTTCACTCATCTTTCGATCTCCATCTTTCTTTGGTAAGATTACGTCGCTTCTTTGCTGATGCAAGCTCGAAACGACCTTAACGGGCGTAAGATTATCACGATGTTAAGAAAGTGTCAAGGATTGAAGCACAAACCTTAAAAAAGTGTTGGGAGGCGGAGAATGCGGATTGCAGTGTTTGGCAGCGGTGCTGTGGGGGGTTATTTTGGCGCACGCTTATCGCAGATTGGTGAAGAGGTGTTCTTCATCGCTCGTGGTGAACATCTATCAGCCATTCAAAAAAAGGGTTTACAAGTGACAGGTGCATCGGGCAACTTTTCCGTGTTTCCTTGTTTGGCAACACACCAAGCGGCTGAAGTGGGTGAGGTAGATTTGGTTTTGGTCGGGGTTAAGGCTTGGCAGGTAACAGAAGCAGCCGAGGCGATGCGTCCATTGGTAGGACGAAACACCACAGTCTTGCCATTACAGAACGGTGTAGAAGCGCCTTATGAACTCGCCAAAACGCTGGGCAGCGAGGTTGTTATAGGCGGTTTATGCCAAATTTCAGCTTATATTGCCGCCCCCGGTGTTATTCACCATGTCGGAATAGAGCCGAAGATCGTTTTCGGTGAGTTAGATCGCCGCCGAACGTCTCGTCTAGAGGAGATCCAGGCACTTTTCCAGCGCGCTGGTGTGCAAGCTCAAATTGCCGATGATATTCTGGTCGCTTTGTGGGATAAGTTTCTATTCATCGCTGCATTTGGTGCCATTGGAGCAGTTAGCCGGGTCTCCAGTGGAGTCATTGACCAAGTGCCGCCAACGCGGCGATTGCTCGAAGAAGTAATGCGTGAAATCTGGATGGTAGCGAAGGCGATTGGGGTAGCACTCCCTGCTGAGGCAATTGCGAGGCGATTAGACTTTATTCAACAATTACCACCGCAAACGATGGCATCTATGGCACGCGACCTTATCGAAGGGCGACCTTCTGAGTTGGATCAACTCATTGGCGCAGTAGTACGGTTAGGTGAACAATATGAAGTAGCTACACCCCTTAGCCGGGCATTATACGCTGCCTTGTTACCGCAAGAATGGCTAGCGCGCCGCAAACTTGACTCACCCTAAGCCCTAAAGGCGCACAATCGTACAGCCATACGGTGGAGTTTGAGCAGGGTCGGGGTCCTTACCAGCTAACAGAGAAGCAACCGCCTCAGCAAGATAGAAGCGCGTTGGCTTTTTTTGGCGGAAAGTGACATCGTCAAACGCCCCTTGATAGCGCAAAACCCCTTGGACATCCAGAACAAATAGGTGAGGTGTGGTAATTGCCCCAAATAAATCTGCTGCTTGATGGTTGCGGTCAAGCAAAACTAGCGGCAGAGAGCGCTGAGCAGCCACCGTGCGCAGTAAATCCACTGACTCGTTGGCATTGCTAGCAATCGAAATCCACACCACTTGATCACCCCAGTCGCAACATAGCTTATGCAATTCTTCATCTACACGGGCAGCGTGAGGACACTCTGCTGACCAAAAGTTAACGACAACGATGCGCCGGCGAAAGTGGGAAAGGCGGTGAGGGCGACCGACTAAATCGGGGAGAGAGACATCGGGAGCAGTTTCTCCGATCTGGATTAAGGGATCCATTGCGGGGCAAATCCTCCTTTGACGAGTTGGCGAGGTTCAGAACCATCTGCGTTGATCATCCAAACTTCGGGTGGTTCAGTCAGGCTCGTTTGATTAAAGCGCATAAAAAGGATTTGATCGCCGTTCGGGCTCCATGCAAAATCATAATGATTGTACTGCGCATCCGTCAAGAGCGGGCGCGCTTCGTTACGGGTTAAGTCAAGCAGCCATAACTGGCGGCCGGGCGTCCATTGCAGAGCATTCAGAAATTTGCGAGCAAAAACCAGACGATCTCCTTGCGGCGAGAACACGCCACCGAGGTCTTCGACATCATTCCGTTCACTGAGGTCACTTACCTTGCGCGAGAGAAGTTCATACAGCATCAAGTGGCTGGTAGGAAAACTACCTTCTGATGGCAGAATCTCAGCAAACAGGAACGCTTTACCGTCTGGAGACCAGGTTCCCTTTTCGCCGGTTTCACAATCGATAAAATCCATCTCGCCTTTGGTTTGAGGGTCATAAAAGCGGTAGCGGCGAGCTGCCTGATCGTAATAAGCGAGGAGATTCCCTGCTGACCAGATCGGCGTGCGAGTCAGTTGGTCAACCTCTCCCAGTCGAATCGCAGCGGAACCCTCCTGAACCGGGTAATGCGTTACCCAAACATGGGTTTTAGCGTTTGCTTCGCTGAGATCAGTCAACTCATAGGCAAGATACTTTCCTGAAGGCGAGAGTTGCGCAGCACGCACTTGCCCGTTTGCAAACGAAAGCAGACGTTCAGAAACACCTTGACGACCCTCCCAACGGTAAATTGCGCTTCCGTTACTTTCTCGCGCACTAAACAGGACGATCGCCCCGTTTGCGGAGAGGGAATAATCATAAACTTCCTGTCCGGTTTCTGTCAGAAGCTGAACGGTCATCGTGAGAGGATCGAGAATATACAATCCCGCCGTTCCATCATAGGGAAACAGATACAGTACTTTAGGGTAGCCAATTTGAAACGACCAAACAAAATCTCGTCTTAACCTGGTTTGAGGAAACGATCGAGTTAGAGCGCCGTTCCTGAGACGAACTTGCACCGTTGCACCGCTTTGCCACGGTTGCATCGGAGTAAAGATTAACGTCTTGTCTTCCCAATGAAAATTACCAAGTGGTAGCGGCTGAATTTGCAAACGCTGAAGCACAGACTCGGGTTGCATGAAATGGGAGAAGGTGAGACGGACAGAGGCGCTTCCGGGTACAGCCGTTGCGTGTGGAGGAGGTTCCACGTTAAGCAAGCGTGGTTGTATACCCCACCACACTCCTGCAGCGGCAAAGAGAATCATTGCCACAAGGGCAAACCAACCTGTTCGCCTCACGATATCGAATTATAACGGATTGAAATGCAGCTAGTTCACAAGATGGGAAGGCGCTGATGGATGACTAACCCTGCAATTATCTCCACCGAGTCACTCTGTGCGAAAATCAAGAAGCTAACATCCTACTTAGCGCCCTTTATCGATTATCTTTAGCTGTGATGAACACTTCTAATT
>JAOAHK010000025.1 GCA_026415275.1 Anaerolineales bacterium | reverse complement strand
AGACCCAAACGCCATTGCGCTGTTGCCAGAACATCCCCGCAGCGTGCATGACCTCCAATAACCCGCCCAAATTGCCCACCAACAGCACCAGCAAAGGCGCCAGCAAGGGCTTCCAATGAAAGCGTTTGGCAAATTGAAGGGTCAATAGGTTGGTCAATAAACCATAGGCGCCGAGCGCGCTCAGAGCAAAGACCAAAGCGGTGCCTAGGTTAAACGCCACTGCCCCGCTGGTGCCGCACAGTTTTGCCAGCATTGCCACCAGAATATAGCCAAAGTAATAATAAGAAATAGCATACCCAGAAAGCCAAGGGTCGTGAGGCGGAAAGGTCTCCGAGCGCAGGATGGCATTGATGAATGCTAGTTCCATTGGCTTTTCGGTGCCAAGCGCTTCTGGGTTTGCGGCGCGGGTCACTGCCAGCGCAACAAAAGCCAGGGCAAACAAAGCTTCCATCACCCCAACTTGAGCGCGGTGGTCTCGCCACCACTGCAGAAACTCTGCTTTGCCAATTTTGAGGAACAGAAAAAAACTAAACCCAAGCACAACAACCAGAGCAAAGACAATCCCCTCACCGCGGTTGTAGGTCAGGTGAAGCGAGGTCAACAGCCAGAAGATATAGCCCCACAAGAGCAAGCCCAGAGCACGGCTGAAAGCATAGCCCCGATCGGGCAAGCGGCGGAAGAACCAAAATGCGATTGGGAAGCTCAGCCAACCTAGCAAAGTAACGGCGAAATACCAAAGCAAGACATCGCTCATGGTTGATTTACCTCATAGATCACGGTTTGCCCCTCGCGATAGACTTCGCGCCAGAGCAAGCCATCCGCAGCCTCGAACTTCTCAAGACCGGGTCCGGGATATTTGCCTCGCTCTTGTTGTCCGAGGATAATGTAGCGCACGTTGTACTTCTGTAAAAAGTTCATCGCAGCTTGCAGGTCGAGCGTGCGGTAGAACTCTTCGATTTCCTCAATGCGCTCAGTTACCCAGTTTGCGGGCAAGATGGTGCGCTGTTGCTGCTGATGCCACTCCCAGCCCACCACTCCGGGCAAGCCAGTGTAGATGCTAAACCGTGAGCCCCATCGATACAGATCGCGCAAGTTCGCCTCCACAATCACCGGTGATCCCTTGATATTGTCTTGCATCCACAAGATGGCGCGGTAATCTTGACTAAGGTCCATTTCTCCCCAGCTATCGGTGTATTTGGAGTATGCCATGAAAGCCATGCCATCTAAGGTATAAGGGGCAGCGTCGCTCATGCGATCCTTAATCTTTGCCGTTGTAGCCGTGATCGGGTAGAGCGCAGCCGAGAGGACGAGGAACAAAAACGCACTTTTCCAGAGGCTGCCCCAATGGTTGCGCCAAGCGACTAAGCTGGGTAATAGCCAACCCAGTGCAGCGCCAGCCGCTACAGCAAACATCGTCCACACCTGCAAATAGAACTTAAAGACGGTGTTCATGCGCCCAATGTCGCCCGCAACGACGACGATTTCCACCATGAGAGTGACCAACAAGCTAGTACCAACCAGAAATAGCACAAAACGTTTTTCATCCGGCTGCTCGCGGCGCAGAATGAGAACGCCCGCCCAGGCTGCCAAAGGGAGCACCATCCAAGCAATGGCTACCTTCAACCAAGCCATCAAGCCGATGATCACGGCAAGCAACACCAAGCAGGCGTAGCCAATCCAGGGCAGATAAGGTTTCAACTTTTGAAGGGCAGAGAGGGGCGTTTTAGCCATCCAATCGATGGTTTCATAAACCAGCCAGGAAACGATGACAAAAAGGAACACCCCCCAGTGGACAAGATAAGAGATGCTGGGCGTGTGAGTACCCTTCCACAGGTTGATCTCCGAATACCCCCACCCTAGCCAGCGAGTGAAAGGATAGAACCAGAGGCTCGAGGTCACCACCAACAAGCCAACTGCAAAAAGAGTGTTTGCCACCGTGCGCAGCCACGCCCATCTCGGCTCGTTCTCCAGTGTTTCGCCGTAAAGCACAGGACGCATCAGACGATAAAACACCACTGCACTGACCAACGCCAGGTAGGGGTAATAATCCGAATAGTTGGTGGGGCGTAAAACGCCGATCAACAAGCCCCCGATCGCCAAGCGGGCAATTGTCTGGGGTTTGAATTTGGCTTCGGGCAAGAGCAGAAACGAACAAGCAAAAGCCAACGCAAGCAAGGCGAGAGGCAGAGCAAATAAATGTGCGTGCGGGTCGGCGTAGAGCACAGTGAAGAAGGGAAACTCGGTGATCGGCTCGACATCGTTTGGCGCCGGGATGGCGCGGCTGGGAATCCAATACCAATCGCCCAAGCTGTAGGGTAAATTCATCCCCTTCAAGACCTCGATAAAGCCTTGTACTGTCCAGACGGTACGGATCAAAAGGTTGGCACCTTCAAGGCTCCCGCCCGGTGCGGCCAACTTTTGGTAGCCGTTGAGGATCATGCGCAAAGTGCCGAGGTTGCCCAAAACTGCCATGCCCAATGCCGCAGAGAGGCCGCTGAGCCACGTGAGCGTGAAGTTGGGATTGCCGCTTGTTTCATCCATCTTGCGCCAGCGCGCCACGAGATTCCAACCCAGTGAAAATGCTCCCACAGCAATCAAGCTGAAGGTGGTGGGTAGGATCAGGTTATAAGCGATCGCCGGAACGATGCCTAGCCACTTCACCGGCACCCCCATCAGGACAAAGCCATAATAGTAATAGTTCAAGTAGCCGCCGGCATACCACGGGTCGTAAGGAGGAAAGGAGGTGCTCTTCAGAATGGCGTTGAAGTAGGCAAAATCCATCGGCTTCTCGCCTCCTTTCCACGGATGCCATAAGTCCGGGTTGCCTAGGCGGATGAAAAGATCGGCGAGGAAGAAGACAAGGAAGAGGGCTTCCACCCACAGGAATTGTTTTTTGCGCTGGCGAAACTCTTGGCGCAATCCTTGCCAATCGAGCAAGGCAAAGGCAAGCGAGACCAAGAGAAGAGCGCCAAAGACGGCGCTGATGGTCAACCTTTGAAAAGGCACACGCAGCGAACCCAGCAGCCAAACCAGGTAGGAGAGCAAAAGCAAGCCAAACGTGCGCGATAAGGGATAGCCGCGGTCATCCAAACCAGCAAAGACCTGGCGGGTGAGAGGATAAACTACCCACCCCAAAAGGCTGATCGTCAAATACCAGACCAGAACCGCGACTACTTGATTGCGATTGTGCAGAGCGTTGCGGTTGAACAGTTCCGCCCACGTTCCGCCAGACTGTTGTTCTTTGAGGCGGTCGGGGGGCAAGAGCAATAAACCGGGAAACTTCGAGGCTTGGCGCGGCGTGAGGCGGATAACCTTCGAGAGGTCAACCGCAGTGAGCAAGCGGCGCACGCTCAAGGAGTCGTACTCGGCGCTCTTGCGGAAGATCAAAACCTTGGGGTGATCGTAAACCGTGAAGGCTTCTTCAGCAAATTGGTCGTTGATTCGCCACTGCCCCAAGTTGGGAAACGACTCAAAGACTTTCACCAGCTCAAACCCCAGTTTGCCCTTGAACATCCCCGGTTGGGCAACGTTGTAACACCAGATTACATCCTTTTCATCGGGGCAACCGATCAACAAGCGATAATAGGTCGTAGAGAGCGGATAGCGCTCTGGGACGCGCGGTACGGTGCCCCACTGCCGATTAGAGGAGATGAAGATATAATCCGCTTGATCGAGGATGGAGAGGAAACGGGCGAGCTTTTCGACATTGTCGTCCCAGTACATCTCGAAAACTAGGTCGCGCTGGTAAATCCCCCCGTAGCCATCATAGCCATCCATGCGCAAGGGCAAGCCATCATCCCAAGAGCTTTCATTCGCAGGAGCTGCGCCGGAGATGGCAAGCGCTGCAGAGCTATTCGGTTCAAGGGCAAGGGTAAGCTGGTATTGCTGATCTTCTAGGACAAGGATAGGTTCGTTAAGGATAAAAGTGACGCTCTCGCCGCGCCGATCATTGAAAGAGAGAAAGTCGCCCTGCACCGAAGCGCTCCAAACCGCTTCGGGAACAGCAGCTTTGGCAAGGCTGAGGGTCAGGGTTTTCGTTTGACGCAAGTCGGTTATATCCCGCACGTGGGCAAGCGTAATTTGTTCGATGGTGCCGCTGACTGCAGCGTTGAACAAGGTGCGGTAGGGTGCTTCAGCGGTGACCAGACCGTCGTAAGGGAAAGATAAAGGCTGTCGGTAGATACTGCCGTCTTCTCGGCGAATACTAAGATGAATGGGGGCAGGCACATTTTGGTAAATCCAGCGCGAGGCTTCAACCCGCGTTACCGGGCGAGTGTAAATGCGGGTGAAGGCAAAAGCCCAGAGGAAGGTCAAAACAAGGACAAGTGCGCCAACCGTGAGCGCAGCAATGCGCCGCAAAGCCTTGCTTTTCCAAAGAGAAAGCTCTGTTGTTCCTTTGTCCCGGCGCCATTGCCACAGGGCAAAGATCGCCCAGGCCGCCATGATGGTCAAGCCGGGATAAGACGGCAACTGATAGCGCATGGTCGGGTTGGGTTGCAACGATTGCCAAGTGAAATAAAATGCCGTCCAACCCCATAGAATGCCATGATGACTAAGTTCACCCTTGATCAACCGCCAACCTATCCACAGAAAACCCGCCCAAGCCAGAAGACCCAAGGGCAGACCCAACCCCCAAACAGTCAAATTTTGCCATGAAAACCAGCGCGGGCGGCGTGCCCACTGCAGAGCGGGTGGAAAATCGACATCGCCGGCGCTTTGGTTGCGCTGTTCACGGATATTTGCCACCCAGGCTGGGTTGGGCTTGACGCCGAGAAAGCCCGGCCCGGCAAACGCGTAGGGTTGAAAGAGACGAAAAGTGAGGATGCTCACCACGGCGGCAGCAACCAAACACAGGAAGGTTTGGTTCCAAAATTCCATCGGTGTTTGCTCTTGCCAACCTTCGCGATGATTTTTCCAATAGCGCAGCGCAAACGCCACCGGAAGCAAGAAAGCTAAGGGATAAGCGGTCAGCTTGGACGCCATGGCACAGCCAAAACTGACCCCAAACGCCAAGCTAGCCAAGAAGAGAGGCGATCGCCACCTCTCTCCCTTTGGGAGAGGGACTAGGGGGCGAGGGCTGCTCCCCTCGCCCTGCGGGAGAGGGGCTGGGGGTAGGGGCTGCTCCACAATCCGCACCGCAAAATACACCCCCAGAAAGATAAAGAAATTGAGAAAGGTATCCTCTTTGAAGAAATGCGAAAGCTGAATGGGCAATACAGCCAAGCCATAAAACGCAGCCGCCAGCAAGCTCACCCCTCTTCCGTAAAGACGCAAAGCCGTGGCAGCCACCAAAATAAGAGTCAGCAGGTCAAAGATCGCCGAAAGCGGACGGCCGACGGTGAGCATTTCGCGAAACCCCGAATGCCCATAGATGCTCTCGACCAAATAGCGTGCAAGGAACATCGGCAGGGTGCCGTAGACAAAGAAACCGTGCCCGCGATTGTGCGGGTTCAGCGAGGAGATAGCCGTGTTGAAATATTCGCTCAGGCTTTTGACCGGAGCAATATCTGACCCTACCCAAACTAAAAAGCGTTCGTCAGGATGCAGATATTGTTCTTCACCCCAGTCAATGCCGATAAAGCGAAAGTAAGTAGCTGCTCCTAAAATTAAGATCAGACCTAGCCAGTAGAACCATGCAGGGAGAAAACGGCGTCGGGGATCGGAGGATACACTCATGGCCTTATGATAACATTACAAGCAGCGCAATTAGCGATCAAGGTGTCGGGTTTGACCCTTCGGGGAGAATTAATTTTCCTGGTGGAACAAAATAAACGTAGAAATTTTTCCCCTCCCAAGGCGAACGTTGTTCCTGCCAAGTGCCCCACGGATAAAGCCGTTGCAGGGCTTCCAAGCCGGCGGCATCTTCGGGTTTGACGATGAACAACTTCGGACCTTGGAAAGCTAAGGTCTCCATGAGCTGATCTGGCCAGATAGCATAATCTTTCAGCGGGAAGCCGGCGTTCATCCCCACCAAGCGCGTGTCCACCCAATGGGGATAAGCGACTACCCAAGCGGTGTCTGGCGTGCCAATGGTGGTGGCAAATTCACGGATGACTTTCCCCATTTGGCTGGTATTCCAAGCCGATTGGGCATATTGCGTGTAATATTGGCGGAAGATCAAATCGTAATCTTGCGCCATGCTCAATCCTAGCAGCGAGAAGGCCAGCAACCATCCCAGAGTCCGCCGCCAGCCGCTGTGAAAGGCAACTTCAAATGGTCGAATCAGAGCTTCTAAGCCCAAGGCGGCTAACACAAACACAGGGATGATCGCCCCCGAGGTGCGGTTCAAGATCGGATTCTCTTCGGGAAAGGCAAGCGACAGGACCGAGGGCAACAACAGCAACGGAATGGAGACAAGCAGGAAAAGATCTAGCCAGTCCCAGCGGCGCAAGTAGCGCACCAACACCAAAAAGCTGCCGATGAAGAACAAAGCCGCCGAAACAACGCTCAGTGCTGGCCGTCCCGGTATCGAGACGACCCACACATTACCGTTGTTCCAGAAGAACATGATCAGCGCTTTCCACAGATTGCTGAAGAAAATTTCGATTGCCGGTCGGTCGAGGGGCTTTTCTAGTTCGCCCAGACGCGTCAAGCCCCGATAGAAGAACATTTCGGGGTTTTGCAGGGCGTAGCGCAGAAGCGGTAAGAAAACGATCAGAGATACAAAGACTATGATCATCAGCCCGATGATCATTGCGCGGCGGCTTTGTGGCGTGCTACGATGCAAGAGGGCTAAGACAACGGCAACTAACACCACCAGCGGGACAAGGCGAAAGGGTGAATAGCCGTGCAATCCTAGCCCTAAGAAGAAGCCACAGAGAATAAAATCCATGGTATTTGGGCGGCGGAGAGCACGAATCAGGTAATATAGCGTAGGTGCGACAAATAGCGGATAGAGGCTAAAGCGCAATCCCACCCGTGTAATCACGTTTAACCAATACGAAACCCCTGCCAATGTCACAGCAACTAATCCCACACGCCGATTGGCAATTTCCTTGCCTAAGAGGTAGATATAGACCAGGGTGATCAGACCGGCAATCGCTGTGCCAAGCTTTAAGCTCATAAAGCTCAAACCCGTGCCAAAGAGTTTTGCCATGGCAGCGGTGAGAAACATCTGAAACGCCTCGCGCCCGGTGTTGCGCGGGTAGAAGATATGCCACTTGCCATCCAGCACATCGGCGACATCGAGTAGCTTTTCAGCGTGATCGCTGACCATCTCCGGCGGAACGTCCGCCAACCGATAGAAACGGAAGAAAAGCAGCACCAACGCAGTGACAAAGAGCAAAACCGACCAACGGGTGATACGCACCTGCCATTCCTGCTTTTGTACCCATTCGACTGCCTTATGGATCCACTCCAGGCGGAATAAGTGGTAGGGATAAAAGGCGCGCACAATCAGTCCGAACGATAAGCTCCATAGGAGAANGTTGAGGCTATTGAAATCCCCGCCGCCAAAGGTCAGAAAAGCCAAAGCGGCGCTGACCAACCCCGCCCCAAAAGCCGGCAAATGCAGGCGAAACTCCTTCTCCCCTTGAGAAAGGATTTGGGGGTGAGGGCTTTCTCCCCTCTCCCAAGGGGGGGGGGGGGGGGGGCCTCGAAGGCACTTCAAGACCCGCTCTCAGACTCGCAAACAACAACACCGCCGCCGCAGTCCCATAAAAAACTATACCAAAGGTGGCATCTGGGTTGGGCGGCTCAAGCGCGGCTTGGGCAAACAGGGCAAGGATCAAGCCAGATAAGCTGCTCAGGACCGCCAAACGCTCCGTCCGCGAGAGCCGCTGCGGGAGCGCTTGAGCTTGCTCGGCAGAGGCCACAACGGAGATCGTCTCAACGGTCAGGCCCTCTTGCGGAGCGGCCGGTAGTGTGGGAACGATCTCGCCAAGACTTGACAAGGATTGGCGAGTTTTCTGCGCTGCGGTTGCTCTGGCTTGGGTTTCTGCATCGGCGGCAGCTTCCGAGGAAGGTGCCGCTTCAATTGTCTCTTTTTGTCTCAATTCCCTCAAATAGGCAGGCAACCGTCGCCAGTCTCTCAATAGTGATCTAATGTAATCGAGAACGCTAGGCTCTTCCAAAGTTTCCGTATCCCAATCCACAAGGATGAATATTCAAATGATACATCAAGGTGGACTTGCAGACAAGGCATCGTTTTGGTTAACGAACATGGTAAAATGGCTCTCATTATGGTAGAGGCGAAATGGAATTTCAACACTTCTATTTGATAGTCATCATAATCGGTGCGATTGTTTTATTTTCTCTGGAAATCTTTTCCATCGATGTCATTGCTCTGGCGGTTTTGCTAAGCCTAATCCTTGGCGGGGTTTTACCCCTCGATGAGGCTTTTCTCGGCTTTGGCAGTGAGACGATCATCATCATCGTTGGCTTGTTGATTCTCACTGCCTCGCTGGTGCGTAATGGGGTGATTGAGTTGATCAACGCCCGTCTGCTGAGCAATGTGCGCGGCGACTCGGCTCGCCTCACTCTGCTGCTGATGGCGATTGTTTCGACGGTCAGCAGTTTCATCAGCAATACGGCTGCCACAGCGTTATTCATCCCCGTCGCCAGCGGTGTTGCACGCCGCACCAACACTCCCTTATCGAAAGTCTTAATGCCAATTGCCTATGCAGCCATTCTTGCCAGCTCGGTGTCCTTGATCGCTTCCTCCACCAATATTGTTGTCAGTGGTTTTATGCGCCAGTATGGTTTAGCCGCGTTGGGGGTTTTTGAATTAACACCGGTTGGTTTGCCTATTGTGCTGATTGGCTTGGTCTATATGGGGCTGATCGGGATTCGCCTGATCCCATTGCGCGAAACACCGCGCCGATTGAGCGAAGAATTCGGTTTGCGCTCTTATCTGACCGAAATCGTCGTGCTGCCCAACTCGCCCTTGGTCGGAAAGACCTTCGACGAGGCAAACATAGGCGCCCAATTGGAACTAAACGTAGTCGCCCTATTGCGCGGCGATCATCAAATCACTACGCCGGATGCATACCAGACCATTCACGCCAACGATGTCTTGCTTGTTGAAGCAACGCGCGATCAGATCCTCAAGATCAAAGAAGCTAGCGGATTAGAATTAGCACCTCAGGCCGCCTTTTCCAACCACGAGCTAGATCAATTGGAGTTGCGTTTGTATGAAGCCATCATCTTGCCGCGCTCCTATTTGATCGGGCGAACCCTGCGCGGGGCAGATCTACGCCGGCGTTTTGGCGTGAACGTATTGGCAATCCACCGGCAAGAGGAAACCCTGACCCAGAAACTAAGCCAAATCGTGCTGCGCTTGGGCGATGTGTTGTTGATTCAAGGCGATGCTGAGTCAATTGCGGCTTTGGAGAACAACTTCTTTTTGCGCATCCTGAACCCGGTCGAGGAACGCCCAATCGATACGCGCCGCACGCATTTGAGCGTTTTGATCTTCGCCGCGGTTTTACTCGTAGCAGCTTTGGGGTTAGCGCCCCTCTCTGTTGCAATCCTAACGGGGACAATTTTGGCTTTTCTAACCCGCTGTATTACTCCCGAAGAGGCTTATCGCGAAGTGGAATGGAAGATCGTCATTCTCATCGGCAGTATGCTTGCCTTAGGGATGGCTATGGAAAAGAGCGGCACGGCAGCTTTTCTGGCACAGCAATTGGTCAAATGGGTGGGAGATGCTCACCCCTTATGGTTGCTGAGTGGTTTCTTTTTCTTAGCCATGGTCCTAACTCAGCCGATGTCCAATCAAGCTGCTGCTGCGGTCGTCTTACCGGTTGCGATTCAAACCGCCCTGCAATTAGGTCTAAATCCGCGCGCCTTTGCGGTGATGATTGCGGTTGGAGCCAGTACGTCGTTTGTTACGCCCCTTGAGCCGGCTTGTTTGATGGTCTATGGCTTAGGTCATTATCGCTTTTTTGATTTCGTCAAGGTAGGTTTCTTGCTGACGCTGTTTATTTTTGGGGTTGCCATTTTGCTGGTGCCGTTGATCTGGCCGCTCCAGTAACGATCGAGAGCTCAAGCAGGGGGTTTAGGCAATTCTCCTAATTCGGCGGCGGGCAACACAATCGTAAACGTTGTCCCCTGTCCCAGTGTCGATTCCACCCAGATCCGCCCCTGGTGATCTTCCACAATTGACTTAACGATAGTAAGGCCCAACCCCGTGCCGCTGGTATCGTCGGGTAGGTTGCTTGCCCGGTAGAATTTATCGAAGATATACGGTTGTTCAGCAGGCGGAATCCCTACCCCAGTGTCCCAAACCTGTAAGATCAATTGACCATCTTCCTGCCATGCCCGCACGCCCAGTTTTCCCCCTTTCGGCGTATACTTGATGGCGTTGCTGACCAGATTGGCGATCATCTGTTGCAGGCGCACCGGATTTCCCCAAACAGGAGGAGTGGAAGGTGAAATCTCGACAACAAGCTGTTGCGCTTTTTCGTTGAGAAAATTGGTGAAGCTTTCGAGGCTTTGGCGGAGAAGTGGACGGATATCGATTAACTCTTTGCGCGCATCCAAGCCGGCTTCAATGCGCCCCAAATCTAACAGATCGCTGATCAGTGTTGTGATCCCTTGTACGCTAGCTTGGACACGTTTGACAAATTCCTGCTGGCGTTCATTAAGCGGACCTACGCGGCCGATTAACTCGGTATAACCCAGAATTGCGGTTAGAGGGGAGCGCAGATCATGCGACACTGCGCTCACAAATTCCGACTTAACCCGATCCAACTCCTTGAGGTGGGTGATGTCATGCATGGTCACGGCTAAGCCAACATCGGCAATCGGTGTCAACTGACAATTCCAAATGCGTCCATCTTCCAGACGAATCTCCCCCCCTTTGATCCACTGGGAAGGAGATTGTTTTAGCATTAGGATTAAATCTTGGTTGGAAATCACCTGCTCGATCGGCTTGCCCAAACAGTATTGCTCCTGAAGCCCAAAGGCTTGCAAACAAGCAGCGTTGATCAGCAGAATGCGCTGTTCTTCATCCAAAACTAACACGCCATCGCGCACATTGGTTAGAATGGTGTGCAATTTTTGGCGCTCACGTTCGTTGGCGGTGTAATAATGTGCGTTTTGGATGGCAATGGCAGCATAATCGGCAAGCGCTTCGAGGAGCATTTGATGATATTCGGAAAAGGCTTGCTCTCGCTCTCGGTTATAGATGCCCAAGACACCAATCGATTGTTCTCCCATGATCAAAGGCACGTAGATTAATGCCCGTACGAGAAATGCGGTTTGGATTTTCGTCAGCTCGCCACCACCCAAAATCACCGCTTTTTGAGTGCGAAGGACTTCACCTAATAAGGTGTCGTAAATTGGGACGCGCAAAATATGTGTCTTCTGCTCCCCCACCGAGTGCGCAGCGCGCAAAATTAAATTTCCGCTCTCTTTATCCAAGAGCATCAAATTGCCTTCTTCGGCATCGGTCAACTCAACCGCCGCCATGACCACCTCGGATAAGACGTGATCGAGGTTTAGGGAAGCCGAGATCTTTCCCCCGATGCGATGCAGTCGTTCGAGGTCTGCGACACGTTTCTCGAGGGATTGGGCATGACGCTTCTGCTCAAATTGAAACCATCTCTGCCAATCTTCTTGACGTTGCACGGCGCGGTTGATGGCTAAGAGAGCTTGCACCTGATCATCCTGATCGGTCAGTACTGCTTGAAAACCATCTTGATAGCGTTGGATGATCGCATCGCTGTGCGCTTTCTTTAGATAGAAAACGATAGGTAGCGTAGGGAAATCCTTGATAAGCGAACGCATCGTCTTCGGTGCAAGTGAATCATCGACAATGAGGGCACTGGGCAAATCGTTCTGCAAACGGGCTTGAAGTTCAGCTTCCCCGTTCAGCCTTTCCACTTGATAGCCAGCGGGTTGCAGAATATGCACAGCCAACCGATTAGCAACATTGTCATCTTCTATAAACAGGGCTATACGCCTTGATCGAACCATCATGTGTTCCTAGATGCAAGAATGATCCCAAAATTTAGGAAGGCTATAGAGTCTTTGCTTTGACGAGCGTCTCCTGAACTTGTAGCAGTTGATCACGAACACTGTAAATCCACTGCCTCTGCCGATTGGTCAAGAGGGTGCCTTCTTCTGCCAAAAGGTCGCTCAAGGCGGTTTGAGCTAGTTGAATTTTCTCAAGGATAGATAACAATTGCGCCTTGAGTTTCTGGATTTGCCGTTCTTGAGTGGATTGCAGCAGGCGTTTCTCGATCGTGCGGATTAACTGAAGATTCATGAGGGCAATGGCGGTGTAGTCAACCACCGCTTCAGCAAGCGATTGGGCGTGAGAATCGAATGGCTGAGCTCGTTTGCGCAACAAGACAAACATCCCCAGCACCTCATTTTGGACCTTGAGAGGTAGGATGAGAGCAGAAGCGCCGTATTTGGATAGGATGAAGGGTTTGAGAGGCTCACCATGGATGGATAACGGTTCCCCCGAATCAGCCACCAAGTTGGAAACGCCATCATCCCAGGCTTTGTTAAGCCTAAGATTGATTTCATCTGGGAAATGAAGGACAGCGCGCAGAAAATAAGCTTGACCTCTCTCTGCTCGCAGCAGTACCATACCCCGCTCAGCACTGCTCAATAAAACACACTTTTCTAGGGCAGTTTCGACCAACCGCTTTGGGTCGTTTAGCGAGGTAATCGCTTTGCCAGCGTTGATCAGGGCAGTCAGGTCGTTGATTTGTTTCTCAAGCTCTTGGTTGAGACGGGAAAGCTGATTGACCAGCGCTTGGCGTTCTTGTTGAACACGCACCTGCCTTAAGACGCGTTCAACAGTGGCAACAATCTCCGTCTCTTGGGCAGGCCAACTCAGAAAGTCGGCTGCGCCGAGACGAAAAGCTTGTAGGATATCGCCCTCTTTGGTCTCTTCGGCGAGAACGATGAAAGGGATCTCGTACCCCTGGGACTGCACAGCAACCAAAAGGTCTTTACCCGATAGTCCGGGCAGGTTGAGATTGGCAATAATCAGATCAGGCTTTATGCGATTGATCTCTTGCAGCGCAGCAGAAGCATGGAGGACAATATCGACTTGAAAACCAAGAGGACGCAGAGCTTGTCGCGCCACGCGATCGCTAATCGAAGCGTTATTCTCTACGAGAAGAATATGCTCACGGCGCGATTTCATACTATAATCATAGCATGGAAATATTCAAATCGGGAACGAAGTTCAGCGAAGGTGGGGGTTTGAACGGTATAGCCCTTCATTCCCGCAAAATCCTTAGACGAGAGAGGAGGATGGCATGTTAACCGACCGCGACTTGCGTGAGCTTCTAGACTTTCAAGCTCCAAACGCCGTAGTCAGCTTATATCTCAACACCGATCCATCCGAAGGGAACAAAGAGACACATCGGCGGCACTTGCGCGCCTTGTTGCGCCAGGTAGAGTTAGCAGCTGATGTAGAGGTTATTGAGCGGTATTTTGAACACGAATTTGATTGGACTGGACGAAGCGTGGCGGTATTTTCGTGTGCCACAAAGGATTGGTTTCGCTCTTTTCCTTTAGCAATTCCCTTGCGCAGTCGGGTGCGGGTTAGCGACCGACCGCACGTGAAACCCTTAGCTGACTTGTTGGATTCCTATGGCGGTTACGGCGTAGCCTTAGTGGATAAGCAGGGAGCACGATTCTTCTACTTTCATCTTGGGGAGTTAATCGAGCAGGAAGGGCTATTGGGCGAAGCCGTGCGCCACACCAAGCGCGGGGGCGGTTCCCAAGCTGCTGGACGGCGTGGCGGCACCGCTGGGCAGACTAATTACACTGAGGAAGTAGCAGAACGCAATTTGCGCGAGGCAGCCGAATTTGCAACACGCTTCTTCTCTGAAAACAATGTGCGCCGAGTCTTGATCGGCGGAACCGAAGAGAATGTGAATTTGTTCCGCAGTTTGTTGCCCAAAGCCTGGCAGAGTCTGGTTGTGGGTCATTTTCCAATGAATATGAACGCCGGTCACGCCGAGGTTCTGGCCAAGGCCATGGAAATTGGGCAGAAGGCCGAACAACGGCGTGAAGAATTGCTAATTGAAGATCTGATCACGCGCGCTGCCAAGAACAGCGGAGCGGTCACTGGTCTGGAAGCGACATTAGAAGCGGT